>NZ_JACJTV010000031.1 GCF_014698845.1 Coleofasciculus sp. FACHB-1120
GTGCAAGCTACTGTGAACTGGCGTTTCAGTGTCACCGATGCACGGGTCAATCTCAAGGACTTATATCCCTGTGTTAACCTGTCATAATCTTTGTGGCGGACTACTAGATGCGGCTGGCTTTGCCGAACGAATTCGCCAGCACTGGCACATTGAAAATCGGCTGCATTGGTCTAAAGACGCGGTTCTCCAGGAGGATGAGGCTCCTTTGTGCGATGGCTATGCCCCTGCTAATTTCGCCATTGTGCGGACAATCGTACTGAATTTGTTTCGTCAAGCGGGTTTCCCTTCTATCACTAAAGGGCTTCGACATTTATCTCATGATGTACATCGTTTATTTTCCTTTTTTCAATGAATCAGCCCTGCCCGCAGGCAGGGGAAAGGTAAAGAAAAACTTTTTTTCATGGGGAAGTAGAATTTCAGGATTTCGCCTTCCCCATACCCCCTCTATTCCCTCGCAAGTGGAGGAAGATAAGGAATAAATTTTGTTCACGAGGGTTGAGGTGGAGTTCTGAACTACGGTGTATTAATTTCTCAATATGGCTAAAGCAAATTTTAATTTTTACGCAGAATTGAATGATTTCTTGCCACGAAAAAAGCGGGACGTAACCATTACTCATGTTTTTGAGGAACGAGCCTCGATTAAGGACACGATCGAATCTTTTGGCGTCCCTCATCCGGAAGTGGATTATATCGAAGTTAACGGTAAACCCGTCGATTTTTCCTATATTGTGGCTGATAGCGATCGCATCCATGTTTATCCAATTTCTGCGGCGACTGAAAAGACATCTAGCGTCTCTCTCGTTCGTCCTCAACCGCTACAATTTCCTCGTTTCGTTCTCGATATTCATTTAGGGAAACTAGCAACATCTTTACGAATGTTGGGTTTTGATACCCTGTATCGAAATGACTATGACGATCTAGAGTTAGCCCAAATTTCGGCATCTGAAGAACGAATTCTCTTGACTCGCGATAAGGGTCTATTGATGCGTAGTTTGGTAACACATGGATATTATGTCAGAGAAACTAATCCAGAGCGACAGGTGGACGAGATAATGGGACGCTTTGCTCTAATTGAATTCGTCAAACCATTGCAACGATGTTTGCGTTGCAATGGTTTATTAGAACCTGTGGATAAGGAATCGATTCTTGACCAAGTGCCACCCAATATCCAACAATCTATTGATGAATTTAGCCGCTGTCGTGAATGCGCTCATGTTTATTGGAAAGGCACGCATTATGAACAAATGCAGCAATTTATCCAAGGAATAATCTTCTCGAAGCCAGTTGAATCGAATTGGGTATAAAAGCTGGCTTTTTGCGATTCGCATTGATTATTTTAAGGCAAATTTTAACAATTTATTTCATTTTTTAAATAATTATTTCTTGGGTATTTGTGCCTAAAAATATATTTTGAACATACATTATTCTAGACTGCGATACAACAATTAAACTTTTGTATGTGTTAAAATCAATAAACATAATAACTGTTTGATAAATGAGTTGTACTGACTATTTTTTTCGCCTGATCTCCCGCCGAGATTACAGTGCTTACGAACTTTTAAAGAAAGGACAATTAAAGGGGTTTGATCCAAATGAAATCTCCGAGGCTATCAATTATTTGCAAGAGAGAGACTATCAATCCGACACGCGCTTAGTCGCCAACTTGATTGCCTACTCTCAAGGCAAATATGGGAAATCTATGGTAAGGCGCAAATGTATGGAAAAAGGGATTTCCTCCGAGGTATTCGAGCAAGTTTGGAACGAACAAATCGAAGCAGAGGGAAGTGAGGAAACGGACGCTCTGGATGGTTTAAAGACAAAGATCATGCGAAAGTATAAAATTGATGATTTTCAAATTATCGACCAAAAAACCAAAGCCAAGCTATTAAATTACTTGCAATATAGAGGTTTTAATGCTTTTGAAGTTTTGAAGCAATGGCAGAGACAACAAGTAGAAAATGAGTAACGGAGCGGTTTGGTAATTTGGTATTGCTAGATTATCTTAAAAACTTTTAATTTGCATTTTTTTATCACCTTTAGTTTGTATCTACTATGAAAGATATTGTCACCTTGTTTTTTGGGTTGGGTATGGTGTTTAACGCCAGCTTATTTATTCCACAAGCCTTAAGGATTGTTCAAACGAAGAGTTCTAAAAATTTGTCTTTAATTACTTTTCTCGGTTTTAATTTTATTCAGCTTAATGGGGTTCTCTATGGGTATTATCGAAACGATTTGGTTTTGATGTATGGAAACTTAATTAGTTTTATGAGTTGTGCAAGCGTAACAATTTTGGCAATTATATACCGAGGTAAGGAACCTAGGTAAAAAGTAAAGAGTAGGGGTGTAGAATTCTACACCCCTACATTCGGGTTCATTTATATTCAGCTCTGGAGACAAGCAATATTTAGTAGAGACGCGATGAATCGCATCTCTACATTTCGGTGTTAATCGCCAGAGAATTTATCTCCTAGCGGGTATGGAAGACTTCGCTGCCAATATGTAGGCAACAGCAAGAGGTGTTAATTTCTCTGTAACTGTGGTCATAATAGAGCGGTCTTCCGGCGTCCAAACTCTAGGCTGACCAAAGACACAAGGTTGCAGAATTCCCCACAACAAATTATCTTGGCACAGGTGAGCGTGAACTAATGCTCGATGTCCAAATTCTTTTTGTTCAAAAGCTTTGTTAACGACTTCCGGATTCGCTGTCTCTACATCTTCGACAAAGACAGAAGGTTTTGTATGCAGTGCCGCAGCAAAGAGTGGATCTTCTTTTGGCAAAGATTCTGGTTCTTTCTTCCAGTCAGCGTCAAGAATGTTGGGATATTCTTGAGTGCGACGCCAACAGTAAGGAACTTTCCCGATGGATGTATGCGGATCGCGCAGGTAGAGAAAAATGCGATCGCACTGCAACACTTCACCCAAAGCTGGCAGCAAGGCGGAAAAGACAGTATCAGGTGTACTGTCCTCGCTGAAAATTTTATCGAGAATTGGTGGTATTGGGTTGTTCATACGCTTATTTTCTCAGCCGTCTGTTCGTTTCACTACAAAAGTAGCGATTTTCCAGGGCTGGATGCTGGCTATTTGCCCAGAAG
Organism: Coleofasciculus sp. FACHB-1120; assembly: GCF_014698845.1. Taxonomy (NCBI): domain Bacteria; kingdom Bacillati; phylum Cyanobacteriota; class Cyanophyceae; order Coleofasciculales; family Coleofasciculaceae; genus Coleofasciculus; species Coleofasciculus sp. FACHB-1120. The sequence continues at coordinate 3,093 of NZ_JACJTV010000031.1, forward strand.
CGAACATTTCGGGTGCATCGATGGGACGCTCTAACAAATCAACTGGGTGCGCGATCGCTAAATCCAAGTCGCTATTCAACTGCATCTGTGCCTCTTCCCCGTGACACTCATAACAGCGCAAAATCCACTGCCGCAAGTTATCTTCTGACTGCTTCAATGCGATCAGAATTAGATTTTCAGCATGTAAGTCTAACAATTGACCCACGGGGGGTAAGGACGCCATATTTCTCGCATCGGGTTCTTCCACCCCCCTTTTTAAGGGGGGTAAGGGGGGATCGAGACTCTTTGGGGGAGAGATTAACCGAGAAGTATTGGGTAAGGACGAATTCTGTTCGCCGACCGAAGGCAGCAGCATCACTTGTAGCGGTAAATTTAGCTCGTAGCCTCGGCGCACAGTATGCGCTGACTGCCAGCCACATTGATGAGGATAGAGGGCATAGGTGAATTGATGCCAACCTTGGTCTGCATCTGGATCGGGCCAAGTAGAACCTCGTAACAGGGTGAGGCGTAATTGAGAAGGTTCGGCATCGTAACCGTATTTACAATCATTTAGCAAACTAACGCCATAGCCATTGTCAGCTAAATCTGCCCAGTGCAAGGCAGGAACTTCCCATTTGGCGGTTTCTGCGGGTGTTTGAGGCTGAGTAGTTCGCTCGTTAGCGTCGCGTGTGCTTCGCACAATCGCGCCGCAAGGAATTTCGTAAGTAGCAGAATCCGCCGTCAAGGTAAGCGGGAAAGCGGCTTTTACGAGTACGTGGCGTTCTTGCCAGTCTACAGTCGTGACGATTTTCAGTAGCGGCGAATCTGCTTGCAGGACGTAATCTTGGCAAAATTTCGACTCGCCTAGCTGCCGCACAACGCGCAGACGAGTTTGCACCGCCCCCTGTTCTACCCATTCAATTGACTTTAGCTGGGTGGGAGGTAAGGGGTGTTGGGCATAGTTGGGGTCAATGTTCCAAGCATCCCAATATTGACCGCTATCTTGGAAGGCTTGGAGTTGATTTCCTCCGACTTGAGAGAGGATCTCTCGATGATTAATTTTGTCAAAAACACTGCTTAAATCGCCTGTTTGAGAATCAACGATTACCCGCAGTAAGTCATTTTCTAAAATGCAATTTTTTTCGCTAAATCTGATATTATCTCGATTATGTGCATTAGAATCCGGAAAGCTAGTGCTATGCTGCCCGTGTTCTTGCCTTTTTGAGGGTAATTCCTCTTGAGGATCTAGGTTTTGAGGATATAGCCAGAAGAGACGATAACCCACTGATGGGATATTCTCAGCGAGAAATAACAGCGTCGTGCCTTCAGAAAGCTGGGATGGTAGCAGTTTCCCTTCTAAGTTGTAAACTTGCCAGTGATGTTTAGACGCCGGTAAGGGAACGGCAACGACTTCCGAGCGTTGCCAGTTCAGGGAGTTGAAGACGATAACCGGGAGGGCGTCTGGTTGCGGCGGTGGGGGAAGGGCAATAGAAGTTGCGATCGCTCTTAAGGCTTGCTGTACGATTTCCGAACCCACTTGTTCCACCTCTTGCCAAGCTCGATTCGCATCTACAAAAACTTGGGGAATGGAGGAACCGGGGAGAATATCGTGAAATTGATTAAATAGCACCTTTTTCCACGCAGATTCTAAGGCTTGCTTGGGATAAGGCGCACCGATGCTGATACTCGCCAAGGAAGCGAAAAGTTCTGCTTGGTACAATAAGCCTTCACTGCGACGCTGAAAGCGCTTTTGATCGGCGTGGGTGGTGTAGCAACCCCGATGGAATTCTAGATAGAGTTCATCGTCCCAAACCGGGAACAGTCTTGAGTTTTGAGTTTCGTTGGAGTTGGGATTTTGAGTGCTAATCTGCTGCAAATAACGCTCAGATGTCGTGAATTCTAGACGAGGAAAGAAGGGGGATTTTTCCCAACGATGGGCGACTTCCAACATATCGCGGGTAGGGCCACCGCCATGATCCCCCACACCTGGAAGCCAGAGGCATTCTTTTAAACTGGTTTGGGTTTCCCAATCACAGGCATAAGACGCCATCTTCATCGGGTCAATGCCTTCACCAATCGGAGCAGACATGAGGCTGAAGATTTGGGAACCATCGGGCGATCGCCACCAAAATGCTTCATAGGGAAACTTGGTGGTATCGTTCCAGCGCAATTTTTGGGTGACAAAGTATTCAATCCCGCCAGATTTCAGAAATTGGGGCAACGTGGCACAAAAGCCAAAACTATCTGGCAACCAGGCAACTGTACTCAATTGCCCAAATTTTTCTAAGACGTAACGCTGACCGTAGAGCAACTGGCGGATAATCGATTCGCCATTAATAATATTTAGTTCCGGTTCCACCCACATTCCGCCGACAACTTCCCAGCGTCCAGCCGCAACTTGTTGTTGAATGGCGGCAAATAAATCCGGGCGATGTTGCTCAATCCAAGCATAAAGTGCGGGTGTAGAATGGCAAAAAATCAGCTTGGGAAATTCTTGCAAGAGTTTCAGAACCGATTCAAAAGTGCGTTGAGCAGCTTCCCAGGTATCGCTGACAGGCCATAGCCAAGCTAAGTCTAAGTGAGCATGACCGAGCAAACAGATTTGAGATTTGAGATTTTGGATTTTAGATTCTGTTGACCCTAGCGTGTCGAGCAGATTTTCACGGAGGGCGGAAAGCGATCGCTCAAACTTTTGTCCATCAGGCAGCGCTGTCCAGTCAATCTCAGCTACAGCAGATGCCAAAATATCCAGTTTTTCCGGTTCAAAGGTTTTTAAATACCGCTGTAAGACAGCTAACTCATCAGCAACAAAACCGGGTTCAATCCGCTCGTCGGTGGTAAATTCGTATACGCAGAGCGATCGCACTAACGCCCCATCATCATGTCCGGGACTTACCAGGCGCAAGGCAACGGTAATCTCCTCACCCGGCGTGACAGCGGGACTCAGCAGTACCCTCGTTGAGCAATCGAATAAATCTCCCGCTTGCACTTTGACGCCATTGACAAAAATTTGCGCGTCTTCTGCCCACCAAGTTAGCACCAGCCGCAACGCCAACCCTGATAAAGGATACAGGTGTAAATCTTGGGGAATAATCAATTTTTGACTAAGCCATAACACCTTTTGCCCCGCTTCCCAAGCAATATGTCCCCTCGCATTCAACTCCACAGATAACCAATCAGTCCCGAAATCAGATTGGCGAACTGTATCTGCTGTCAGGTCTGCGGCACAGTAGCGCCAGCGGGTCTGAACGTTAACCTGAGTCATCGCGGAGAGTTTTTCAATCGCTTCGCTCAGGAGGCTGGATGAGGGCGTTACAAAAGGTGTCTTGGAATCGGTCATCTTTTCGATAAAATCAGGGCATCTACTATTTTTAGCAATTAGCAATTAACATTTAGCATTTAGCAAAATGTCCTCCCCTCCCAATGGTCGGTATAAAAGCAAATTATTTAATTTCCTCTCCCGAAAATCTCGCCAGTTGAAGGATGAGAGCGATCGCGCTGTGCGAAATCTGAAAGTCGCAGCGGTTTGGGGAGCGCAAATCCTCCTCTATCCGGTGTATCTGCTGGCTCAAACTTCCCAATTAGCTGGGCGTCAGTTACAACAAGCGACGCAAGAAAAATTCCCACAATTACATTCTGGTAAAAAAGACCGAACAAAACGTCCTAACTCGCCGCCAACGCCGCCACCGACAGACGCGCCAATTCAGGAAGTGCTACGAGCGATCGCGGGTCAGGAAGAATCAGAATTCGCTTTAAATCCATCGGCAAATTCTGTTGCTGCTGCTAGTAACAAAGCAGGAATTTTCAGTCAAGTTGCAGATGCGATTAATCGTGTCTCTACGACATATTTTGGATTCCAATTTTTCGATCGTAGCGCTGCGGGCGGATCGAGTCATTCAATCTCCTCAAATTTAACCCTTCCCCCGCTCAATCTCCCGGAAACTGTTGTCGTGCAAACGCTACAGCCCAAAGCGGCGGCGGGAACCAGCAACGGACAATCCTTAGCGGCGGCATTACGCAATCAAATTGTCGTTCGGGGAGTTGCGACACAACTCGCTACCCGTTCCGTGGTACTCGTCACCGCTGACAATCAAATTTTAGATATTCTTACCCCTGAACAACAGCAAAAATTACAACAGCGAATTCGTTGGGAATTGGCAAACTACTGGCGTCAGTGGCGGTTAGTGCAAGCGTCGGCGAAAGGAATTGCAGCACAACTTCGCCCTCCTGTCAATCAGCGCCATCTGTTACCACCCGTGCGTCTGTTCTGGGGAGTCATCGCCTGGGTGCAACAAGGGCCGGTTGCGATCGCTGCCAATCTCTTCCAAGAGTCAACGCTGGTGCAAGGGCAAGAAACAACCGGAGAAGCGGAAATTGGAAGGCGATTGAGCGCATCTAGAGAAGAAATTGGAACCATCCCGCATCCTTCTTCATCCCTCCTGCTTCAGCCATTAATCTTCCTCGATCGGACGATGGTTGCAATCGAAGTCCGGCAAAAAGACTTTTTAGCGAAGCTAACGCCCCGTTCTGGGGAAATGGAGGTCGTTGCGCGATCGCCTTTACAACGGATACAAGCTGTATTCAGCCAACCAATGCGACAACCGGCGTCTCCCGATGTTACAGACGCTCAAGCACCCAATATTCAAGCGCTGATTCAGGCAGCAATTGACTACTTTTTTGGCAGGCGCAATGGAAAATTACCTTGGGAATCTACCCCAGAAATTGATTCTGATTCCTACAGCCAAACAAATCGGATATCAGGTGGCGCTTCTGCCTCCTTAGCCTCTGCTCAAAGGAAGAATCCCGCATTAAGCGCAACAGGTGTTGCAGATCCCTGGCTGACCATGAATGATTTATTCGGTCAGCCAGATGCACCCACCAGCAAGCAGCCAACGCGAACCGCCCCTCATCGCCCTTTACCAAGGGTGGCAGGCAAAGCGCAACCGTCAGCTCATCTGCCGGGAAAGAAGACCCGGACTGCCCTCCCCGGAGCCAACCAGCCGGATATGCCTGCTGAGAATTCTGTTTGGAAGTCGATTAAGCTTCGCCTGAGTTTCAAACAAACGATTTTGACGCCCCGCAAACCCACTGCGCCTGAGCCAATGGCGGCGCGTCCAACACCAACTCCTTCTACAACCAAAAAATCTCGCAAAAAAGACGGCAAAATTACCAAAGCGCCTACTTTCCAGACGCCAAGAGTGGAAGCCGAAGGGACGCTTTCAAATCTATCGCCAGCGATCGCGCAAAGCAATCGGACAAGCTTTGCCACCCATTCGCCCGACTGGATTGAGGCTGAGGTGACTCCAGCCGGATACGTCAAACACCCCCTAGAATATTTGCTGGAATGGCTGGATAAGGCGATGCTATGGCTGGAGAATTTCTTCGTGAAAGTGTGGCACTGGGTGAAAAAATTCTAAGGGTTATAGAGGCGGAATCTTAGCGTCCCTACTCTGTGCGTGCCCCTCTCCTACGGTCTAAATTGGCAAATTAGATGCTTCGCATTTTTCCGAAGCAAGTGCCAAATTATTTTGGATTGTCGCCCATTCGTCGGGACTCGCTTCGCGGGTATAGATTTCCGATGCTTGCCTGTAACACGCGATCGCTCGTTCTAGATTATCAGCGCGATTTCCCCGTATCCGGTCGCGGTAAGCATTTCCGAGATTATTTTGCGTCATTGCCCAATCTTGGGGAAAGGCTTGGCGGGTATAAATTTGTAATGCCTGTTCGTAACACGCGATCGCTCGTTCCAGACGATCGGCGCGTACCGCCATATCTTTGTCAGCGAAATCGTCCTGTATCCGATTGCGGTAGGCATTACCGAGATTATTTTGAGTCGTTGCCCATTCCTCGGGACTCGCTTCGCGGGTAAAAACTGTAACCACGATTTCGTAGCCAGAGATAGCAATCTCCGAGTTGTTCGCCTTGTCTCCCTGCGGAAATTGCGCCATCAGGTTGCTGAATCCGCCGATAGTCGCCGCAATAAATTTTGCTTCTTGGGGTTCAACTTGCGGCAGAATTCCCATTGCCCAACGGTGCAATATCTCAGCCAGTTTCTCATTCAGTTGGTCGAGATTTGCTTGTAACAGCGGATACACGACTTTGCGATCGCCATTGCTATCTGCGGTTGCTTGCAATACCTCAGTTAAGAATTCTAGAGGCGATGCGGGAATCCTCTTAACAACGGTGGGTGCCGATAATAACCCCATTTCTGTAACCATCGGCGCTGCTACATTCCGCAACCACTCCGCCGCGTCTCCATCGCCCCGATCTGCCAGCATTGCGGCTACGGCTTCCATGGTCTGCACCAACCCGGCATCAATGAGCGCTTGGTTCGTCTGCAAAATCTCCATTTCCTCGCCGCTGGAAGAACTGAGTAGCACTTGAATGAGATTGAGATAGGCTTCGAGACGTTCTTCTCTCATAGAGCGATTCATCTATCAATAGATGGATTTATTGTTGCCTAATTCTCCTCTGCACTGCCACATAAAAATCGGTTCTTTTTGGGGGTTAATGCTAAAAATACAGGTAAATCCGCACAATATCTTGAATTTTCAGGCTTTACAAATCTTGTACTATGTCAGCAAAGCTATATATAGCGGTTCGCACTTGCAAAATAGGAACCTCACCCCTGCCTTTCATCAAGAATTGCTAGATTAATTTGTTAGAAAACAAAAAAAACCAGGTTTTTTAAAACCCGGTTTCTCAAAAATTCGATTTTTCTCAATCAGCAACCCACTTAAGGTTCCTGAAACGTTTCCACCTTGCCATCGGGGCCAAGAACTACCCGGATGTGGGCGTTGCGCTCGCCTTCGATGGGAGAAACAAACGGTTTCCCCGGTACTGGCATCCCCGTACGGTCAATATACTTGACTGACGCTTCTCCTAGGGGTTGAATGCGCTCGATGGAGCCATCTGGATTCAGCCGGAGATAGTATTGCAGTGTTTGGGTCAAATCGGCGGGTGGTTTCCATTGCTGTTGAAAATAGTCCCGCACTTGTGCGACTTGGGGAATCGTGTCAAATAGCCGGTCATTCCGGGCGCGATCGCTACTGGTTTGGGCGCGATCGCTTCCAGATTCGCTCCCGCGTTTCGCCGCGGGTGGGGCAACGCTGCCGCGAGTCGCACCGGGACTCAGTTCGCGGTTATTTGCCGCCTCGCTTTCCGCAGGAAGGCTGGCAAGCGACGGCAGATTTGGAAGCGGAGGAGGCGCGGCAGGAATGCCGGGGGCATTGGGGGATGCAGACTGGTTTGCACCCTCAGAACTGGAGGCGATGGAACCGGGAGCCGGTTGTCCGGTTCGGGGCGCTGTCACCCCGCCGCTACTGGGGATCGGCTCGAAGGGAAGATTGTTGCGAATCGCCTGTCTTGGCTGTTCAGCCGGGGGTTTCGGGATGGGAGGGAAGTTACTGGGAGGAGGGGGCTGGAAAACAGCTCTTCCCTCTGGGGCAGAACGTTGTTGAATCGGGGGCAGATTGCTGAAAACGGGGCTGGAATTTCCAGGAGGATTCCGAGGAACAACGACGACCCCTGGGCTTGTGGCATTGAAAGGCGTCGGCGTACTCAGAGGAGTCGGAGATAACAAAATGGACGAAGGAGACCCCGTCGGCGTCGGCGACGCAGAGGACAAAGGAGGAGGCGTCGGCACTCCCGTCGTTGGGGTTGGTGTTGTCGGCACCGGCAACACCTCGGTGGAACCGGGCACGGGTGCCGGGGTGGTGGGCAATGGCGTGGGTGCCGGTGCAGAGGAGATGACAGTCGGACTCGGCTGGTTTAACAGCTTGAGCGTGGCTGCTGTTATACCCACCCCCAACAGAAAGATGGCTGCCGTCCGAGTCCAGATGGGTGGATTTTTCAACCACTGGGTGCGGCTCAAGGGAGGCAATGCCACCAATTCCGCCTTGTATTCATCCAAAGCCGTGGCTAAGTCGAAGAGTTGCAGCGCACTCAGCGTTACCACGGGTCCCGTTTCTTCAGTCGCCAAATGCCCCAAAAATAGGTCATGGGACAAAAGTCCCCTCGGTTGCAGATAAGGGACAAAGGTTTGAGGATGGGGAGATTCGGGCGGGGAAAGAATGGTTGCCGCTTGGGCGGGGGCAGCAGCCGCGACCATCGGCTCGCCTACGGGCATTTGATGTGCCACCGGCTGCGATCGCGGGGATTGCTGAAGGAAGTCCTGCACGTAAATGCTAACGGTTTCGCACAGGCTTTCTAATTGAGCGCGATTTCCGCCGATCGTCACTCGTCGATCTTCTGGCTGTCGCGGATCGTCAAAGCTTAGCTCAAATCGTAGATGCTTCAGCACGGGTTGGCCTGCCCAGCGAGACAGGGGCGAATCTTTCGCCTGGATTTCCAACGTGCAAGTAGGGGGTGTATAGCGACGCAAAACCATTTTGCTAATTGAGAGGATTGCTAATTGCTAAGTGTGAATTGCTAGCGGGCGCGATCCAAAAGTGCTAACCAGAGACGCCGATGACCATTGGGGCTACTGTAGAACAGGAGATCGATGAGAAGTTTCAAAGCCAAGTGGCTCAGAGCGTCGGACGATACATTTTCTTCTTCGTCCATGCGTTCCTGGTAAGTGTTGCTGAAGGCATCAAGATAATCTCCCAGTAAAGAAGCTTCGTGGGGTTCCCGGTTTTGCTCGGCTAGCTGTTCGAGCAAGGCAACGGCACGTCGGATTAGCTCTTGCTGCTGTCCGGCAAGGTGACAGATGATTAAAACAAGCGATCGCGCTTCCTCCACATCTAACTTTTTCCGCCCTCCCGAACTCTTCCGCATGGGGTTGGACTGGCGCAATCGCCACAAAGCCACCCGATCTGCCACCATTGACTCTAAATTCAATTGTGCTGCGGCTTGGAGTATCGCGTCGGAACCGATGCCTGCCAATGCTTCGAGTGCCAATAAAATTAAATCCAGTTGGGCTTTGATATTGTCCAACTGTACGGGATCTGGCGCGGAAGCAAGAGGTAAATCCTCCCAGTGGGGGGTTGGCGTCGTTGGTGTCTTCACGATGGAGGGCATATTTTTAGCTTAGGTGACGCAACTGGTTATAACTTCGCCGTTACGAGTCTTGAAACCAGACTATCGCGGTTTTGAGTAAGTTTCCGGTCGTCGCTCATGGCGAATGGCTGACTGTTTTTAAACAATAAACCATTAGTAATTCGCTACTTAATATAGGCGATTGTGACCCCCGTGCCACCTTCTGGAGTGCCAGCTAATTCAAAACGCTCGATGAGAGGATGCTGTTTCAAGAATTCATGAACCCCTTCTCGCAGCCGTCCAGTTCCCTTGCCGTGGATAATCCAGACACATCCCGCATCCATTGCTTGGGCGATCGCTTTTTCTAATGCCATCTCGGCATCAGGCACTCGACTCCCCCGAATATCGACGGTATTTTTGGAGGTGCGAATCGTGGGTTGGGGTTTGGGGGGTGCGGGTGGCTCTTTTGGAGTCGCCGCCGGTTTGGCTTTGGCGATGGGATCGGGTTTTTGACCGTCCAAAGATTCGATATCTTCCAGGGAGACGGTCATTTTCATTAACCCAAATCGCACGCTCATCTGACCCTCTTCGTCTGGATTGCTCAGCACTTCGGCGGTTTGTCCCAAGCGGGGAATCCGGACGCGATCGCCCATTTTTGGTTTAAATCCCGGCTTGGGTTTCGGCGGCGGCGAGGGCAAATAACGTTCGGCAATTTCATTCAAGGCGTTGGTTGCACTTTGGGCATCTTGAGCGGTGGCTGAGCCTTGCTGTAACCGCCGAATGACTTGGGCGATTTCTCCTTTGGCTTGAATTAAGGCTTCCTGTACAGCGCGTTCTTGGGACAGTTTGAGCTGCTGTTCCCGTTCCTGCAAAGCGGCAGCTTTTCTGGACACCTCCTGATAAAAACGCTCGGCTTGCTGCAACAACTGACTCGCTTGGGCGGCTTTGGTTTCTTGATTGCGCCGTTGTGCTTCGAGTCCAGCAATCACTTGGTTGATGTCTTCTGAAGCACCTCCCACATAAGTTTGCGCTTGTTCGACAATTTCCCCCTTCAATCCCAAGCGTCGCGCAATCGTCAGGGCGTTAGAACGTCCCGGAATTCCCCACAACAGTCGATAAGTGGGGCTGAGGGTTCGATCGTCAAATTCTACCGAGGCATTTTCAAACCGCTCGTCTTCATATTTGAGCGCTTTGAGTTCGCCGAAGTGAGTGGTTGCAATGCTGAGATTGGCATGGTCTGCCAGATATTGTAAAAGCGCGATCGCTAAAGCACTCCCTTCTGCCGGATCGGTTCCCGCTCCCACTTCATCTAGCAAAACTAGGGAATTTGGGGTCATTCCCTCGGTAATTCGGCTGATGCGACGAATATGCCCAGAAAAAGTCGATAAACTCTGCTCTAAAGATTGCTCATCCCCAATATCTGCCAGCACCAAATCAAACCAAGGCAATTCTACCGGCTCCCGCGCCGGGACAAATAACCCCACCTTTGCCATCAGTGCGGCTAATCCCAGCGTTTTTAGGGTAACGGTTTTGCCGCCGGTATTCGGCCCTGTTATCGTTACGACCCGAATCTCCGGCTGAATCAGTAAATCTACGGGTACGACTGCCCCTCCGTTTTCGTGTCGTTGTTGCCATACCAATAAAGGATGGCGCAACTGGCGCAGGGTGATAGAATTTTCGATTTTCGATTTTGAATTTTGAGTTGGGGATTCGCCATCCTCCTCTTCCCGGTTCCCCTGCCGCTCTGGGGGAGTGCGTTCGATAAATCTGGGAGGATTCGCTTCTAACCAATAGCTGTATCGTGCCCTAGCGGTTGCCAAATCCAAAGTGGTCGCCACTGCCAACAACTGCTCTAAATCGGGCTTCACGGCTGCTACTTGTGCCGTCAGCGCTTGGCGGATGGCTTCCTCTTCCACTTGTTCTTGACGGCGCAACTGCCGCAATTGATTGCCCAATTGCACGATCGCATTCGGTTCGATAAATAGCGTCGCGCCGCTACTGGAAGTATCGTGGACGATGCCGGGAATAGCGTCTTTTTGCGGTGCTTTGACGGGAATCACGAAGCGATCGCCCCGTTGTTTGATCGTCTGTTCCTGCACTGCATTGGCTTGGCGCTGCAAGATCCCCTGCAATATCTGATAAATGCGACCGCGCAGCTGCCGCAGTTGGATGCGAATCCCGCCCAGCTTGGCACTTGCCCTATCGGCTACGTCTCCCCGCTCATCGATACAATGGTTAATTTCCTGCTCTAATTCTGGATAGGTGCGGATATCGGCAACCAGCGCTTCCAGCACTGGCACGTCTTCTTGATCGTCAATAATGCGCCGCAGACGCCTGACTCCAGCCAGGGTGGTCGCGATCGCGAGCAACTCTTCCCCTGCTAAAATTCCCTGAAGTTCTGCCCGCTCCAAAGAATCTCCGATATCCTGAATTCCTTCAAAACTCAACCCTGGAGAAATACGATTCTCCAACTGGTAAACTTCCTGAGTTTGGGCGATCAGTTGCAGGCTCTCTGGCTGAGTCGCTGGGATTTGCAGATGATTGGCAGCGATCGCGCCCAACTTAGTGGCAGCAAAGGTAGACAAATGCTGACACAGGCGGGGCCATTCGAGTAATTCTAAGGTCTCAGATTGAATCAAAGCTTAAAAGCTATATCTAAATATTCAAGTGCTTATCTATATTAATTTTAAGCTCTGATTAACTGACCGCGCGAGAACTGACCGCGCAAGAACAAACATCCGCCAGCACCGCTTTGTTTACGCAAGGGCACCTTCCAACTCATACTGGCTTTCGGGAAGTGTCACCCACCCGGTTTCCTCCCAAGGTTCCAAAAATCCGGCTGACTCTAAGGGAGCGATCGCATCCAAGTGCATCAGCTCCTCTGTGTCAAAATCATCAAATATGTCAGTAAGTGCTTGCAAATCGCGCTGCCTCATCGGCATTTGCATCACTGTGAAATAGCAAGCCAGAGTTGACTTGTTCGTAGATGCAGACATTTGCGTTCCTGATGAAGATAGTTGTTTCAACCTAAAACAGGCTTTAGCGACCCGCCTCTATCCCGTTACTGAAGTTTATTGCTTTCAACATCTTTCTTTAGAGGGATGTTATTTATAGATTATTTGAATTTAGACCCTAAAATTCTCTTCTTAGAGAATACAAATTAAACAAAGTTATCGTTTTTCCGGTTTTTCTGGAATTGCGGCTAGGCTGGTGATGTTTTATCTCAGTTCACCCAATGTGCAACTTTAAGAAAGCTGTTTGATCAAGGCTAGGGATTACCCAGATTAGGTGAAACCTACAGTTTCAGCTTCAGGCAGACTGAGCCAATGAGTGAGCCAACAACTGAGCCAACAACTGAGCTGAATCGCCAATACCGCTCTGAGATGATCGAAGTGCAGTCAGTTTAATTAATCAATGAAGCGCAAAGACGAACTTCTCCATTAAGGACTTTCCTCCGTAAGTCTTGAAACGATGGAATTTCTAACTCAACTCAATTAAGGACACTAGGCATTCATGCTGTTTAATTCAGCCAACCTACCCTACTGGATGTTGCTAGGGATGGGAGTCCTTTTATTCCTATTGGTGATTGTTTCCGGTGGAGGAGACTCCGACATAGATGCCGATATAGACGCTGACATAGATACCGACGTAGATGTTATAGACGTAGACACCGACACGGATGGTAGCTTCAACTCTTTGGAAATTTTGGGATGGTTAGGCATTGGCAAAGCGCCGCTAATCCTATTATTAGGAACTGACTTTAGTCTCTGGGGTGTCATCGGCTGGATGCTTAATGTCTGGGTTGGCAGCCTCACAGGTGGCATCCCCTATCGTTTTTTTGGGTTAGGGGGAGTGGTGTTATTAAGTTCAATGGCGATCAGCCTATTTCTAGGGGGGTTGATTGCTCGACCTCTAGGTAAAATCTTTGCCGCCTTTGGGGAAGATGCCAGTAGCGATCGCTTAATTGGTTGCTTCGGCACCGTGAGTTCTGCCTTTATTCCCCATAAACACAGAGGCAAAATTGGTCAGGTAGATGTCATCGATTCAGCGCGAAATCTTGTCACCATCAGCGCCACTTTACCTGATTGGGCAACGGTTCTCCCGCGTCGCAATGAAAAAGTCTTAGTCATTGAACGTTTGGAACACCATTATTTAGTCGTCGCCAAAGATAGTCTCGACCAAGAACATTGGCTAGAAAATGCATACAAAATTAAGTAATCAATCCCTGAAGAATAAAATTCACCGCTATACAAACAAAGTCCGCCTATGCGCTTACGCGCACGCGACGCTAACGCCGATAGAAGTTCAACCTGTGTAGGTAGGTTTCCTGTGTATAGCCGCGACTTCCAAACGCCAGAAAAACTAACAACTAACCAACTACTTCTTCAAAATCATGCTATTTTGGCTTACATTCATTCAATCCTTACCGATTGCCACCACATCTGAACTTTCTCAGAAACAATGGCAAAGTGAGACAAATTTATCCAAAAATGAGTCTACTTTAATCGCTCAAACACTGCCATCCCCAGTACAACCAACGGTTGCCCAACTGGGAAGTGGGATTGTCTTCCCTGGAATTATTGGTGCTTTGGTTTTATTACTGCTATTTAGCATTTGGGCGTATACGCGAGTTTATGTTGTTACACCCAACAACGAAGCTTTTGTGAGAACTGGCGGCGTTTTCATTAAAAGTAAATCCGTCATACTCTATGGCGGTTGCGTTGTACTACCAGGATTTCATCAGCTTACCCGCGTCCCTTTGCGAGAAATTTCTATTGATGTTGAACGTACAGGGAAGTTGGCAGTTCGTACTCAAGATTACCTGCGGGCAAATATGCGGGTGACATTCTATGTCTGCATCAATGCTGATGAACAAGATGTTTTAACGGCGGCAGCTAGGCTATCTAGAGCTGGGAAAATTACGCCGGAAGATATTAAAGATGCTTTGGAAAAACGGGCGGATGATGCGATTCGGGCAGCGGCGAAAAATAAGAGTCTAGCCGAGATTGATTCAGACAAGATTGGGTTTGCTGATGCTGTTTTAAATTTAGTTCAGCAAGATTTGAAGAAAGTAGGTTTGACGCTAAACAATATTGCCATTTCAGAAATTGAAGAAAGCGATACCTACGATACGAATAACTTTTTCGATGCTCAAGGTGTGCGACTGCGGACTGAAACGATTCAACGCTCGATTCAACAAAAACGAGAAGTTGAATTAACCACTCAAGTTACCATTGAGCAAAAAGAACTGGATGCCCAAAAGCGATCGCTCCAAATTGAGCAAGAGAAAGAAAACGCCAAACAAGAGCAACAGTTACAAGTAGAAGCACTCAAAGCTCAAAAACAGCGGGAAATACAAGAATCGAAAGACAGAGAAGCCGCCACGGTGCAGCGTACCAAGATTTTGCAGCTTAAATCCGTTGAAGAAGAAGAAATTCGCAAGAAATTGGGAGTACAACAAAGCCAAATTGAGGCAGATATTTCCCTAGAGGAACGCAATAAACAGCTCAAGGTGGCGCAAGCACTGCAAAAACAAGAAGCGGAAGTTGCGGAAATAACCCGCCAACGCATCATTCAAGAGGAAGAAATTAACAAAAAACTGGCAGTACAACAAAGCCAAATTGAGGCAGATATTTCCCTAGAGGAACGCAATAAACAATTCAAGGTGGCGCAAACACTGCAAAAACAAGAAGCAGAAATGGCGGAAATTATTCGTCTACAGACAGTAGAATCCTCGAAATTGCAAGCGCAAGTGCAGGTAGCGGAGTCAGAAAAACTGTCAAGAATTGCCCAAGAAGAGGTAGCGATCGCAGTCGCGAACAAAAAACGGGAAAGCTTTGTCGCGGAGGCACAACAAGCGAGAGCAGAATCATCTGTGACAACGGCAAGTGCTGTTGAGAAAGCCGAACGGGACAAACAGCTTTCCATTATTGCTGCCGAACGAGAAGCCCAAGAGAAGAGTATTAGCGATCGCAACGTTGTCGAAATTGACGCTTTCCGACGCAGAAGGCAAGCCGAAATCGCCCAACAAGCAGCAGAACTAGAAGCCGAAGCAATTCGTACCCTAGCCGATGCCAACCGCGACAGAGCTTTAGCCGAAGCTGAAGGGATTCAAGCCCAAATTAGTGCCCAAAATACGATTAGCGACGCTAACCTCACTGCCAAGATTATCACCACAGTTTGGCCCGATCTAGCAGATAAACTGCCAGAAATTGTCAAGGCATTGGCACCTCAACCAGGAGTTATCGGCGATGCCCGAATTTACTCCTTCCCCGGTGCAAATGGCAGCAACGGCAACGGTGCCGGTGACATCAACAAAATGTTACTATCCACCAGCGGTTTAGCCTTAATTAACACCTTGCTAGAAGATGGCAAATTAGGCTCATTAATTGGTCAAGTTAGTAATCTGGTTCGTAGCAACAACGGTAGTATTCCCACTGAGGTGATAACAGGCGATTCCTCCCAAAAACCAACGCCTAGTATTCCCCAGACACCCCCTAAAAAAGAGCCATCAGTCCAAACGCTGGTAACAATGCCAACGCCTCCCCCACCGCTACCCAAGCCTCTAGGGAATTTAGAAACTGGAAAAGACGATCGCAAAAACAGCGGAAATTAGATTGTCGGTTGAGTAGAGCCGGAACCCCACCCCGCCATCGCCTGTGGCTCCGGCTCCCCTCCCCGCAAGCGGGGAGGGGTTGGGGGTGGGGTTCCTTGCAACAACCCAAGCAAGGCGAATACTGCTCTACTTTGGGAAGATGCCACTCACGAACGGCTGAGCCAAGTTTGAATAGAATTTTACCCAGGCGAATCCAGCCACACGACAATGAGACGGTTAATGCTCCCCCTAATTGGGTTGCTGGCGCTTTTCACCTCTAGCTGTAGTTCTGAGCGTGTGGCAGCTACCCCAGAACAAGTTGTACGCCAAAACAACCTCTGTCCCTCTCCCACAACCCACGCTCAGGACTTCCGCGTACTGGGTACCCGCCAATGGTCGCAGGGTGTAGTGGTACTCTATAGCGCCATCTGCCCGAACAGCGATCGCAAGCAAGCGCCGCCACAGATATTTGGTCACAGCGTGCTTGTGCGTAAAGGAAGTGGCTGGGAACAGATTGGGAATGGCAGTGCTGAATTCTTTCTGGATCGCCCACCGTTACCGCCAGAGGAGCTGGTGTGGTATGGAGGCAGCAACTACTCGAACGATAAAGGTGAGACTTACTCCCTCTCTTACGGTAAGGTACTCTCACCAGAAGTCGCTGCTGTCGAAATAACTTTTGATAACGGGAAGATTCTGCACGACGAAGCTACTAACGGTGTTTTTGTCCTCATATCACCAGGCGCTAATCATTCTTGCCAAATGCGGGTACTAGGGAAAAATGACAAAATACTGCGGCGCATTAATGATGTGAACTTTGTACAAAATAATCGGTGCTGAGCGCTTTTTTGGGAATGCGATCGCCTCCTACCAGTCTCGCCTTGCGCGGACGAAAGTTTGTGTAGCCGCGATCGCGATCGCCCAACCTAACTTGACCACCCGCCCCAAACAAATTCCCCATTGAATTTGATACTCTAACTTAAATAGTCTTGGGAACGGGAAGTTAAGAGTGGATATTCAAATTGGGCGGGGTAAGACAGCTCGCCGAGCTTATGGCATCGATGAAATCGCGCTAGTGCCTGGAAATCGGACACTAGACCCCAGTTTGGCAGATACCCGCTGGCGCATCGGCGGCATTGAGCGAGAAATACCGATTATTGCCAGTGCGATGGATGGGGTAGTAGATGTCCGCATGGCAGTTTTACTCTCTCAACTGGGGGCGTTAGGCGTCCTCAATTTAGAAGGAATTCAAACTCGCTATGAAAACCCAGAGCCGATTTTAGATCGCATCGCCTCCGTGGGTAAAGAAGAGTTTGTGGCGCTAATGCAAGAACTCTATGCAGAACCCGTTAAGGAAGAATTAATCGAACGACGGATTCAAGAAATTAAACAACAAGGCGGCATCGCAGCCGTCAGCGCCACACCAGCGGGAGCGACAAAGTACGGCTCGGCGGTGGCAAAAGCGGGTGCTGACTTGTTCTTTGTACAAGCGACGGTGGTTTCTACCGCTCACCTCTCGCCTGAGTCTGTAACGCCTTTGGATTTGGCTCAATTCTGTCAAGAAATGCCCATCCCGGTCATTTTAGGGAACTGCGTCACCTACGATGTGACGCTGAACTTAATGAAGGCGGGTGCTGCTGGCGTGCTGGTGGGGATTGGTCCCGGTGCCGCTTGTACCTCTCGCGGTGTTTTGGGCGTAGGGATTCCCCAAGCAACCGCGGTTGCCGACTGTGCAGCCGCTCGCGATGACTATTTCCACGAAACGGGCAACTATGTCCCCGTGATTGCCGATGGCGGTTTAATCACTGGCGGCGATATCTGCAAGTCCCTCGCCTGCGGTGCTGACGGCGTGATGATTGGTTCTCCATTTGCCAGAGCCAAAGAAGCACCCGGACGGGGGTATCATTGGGGGATGGCAACCCCTAGCCCTGTTCTCCCCCGTGGTACTCGCATTCGCGTCGGCACGACGGGGACGTGCGAACAAATCCTGCGCGGTCCCGCTGGTCTGGATGATGGCACCCATAACCTGCTCGGAGCCTTGAGAACCAGTATGGGCACCCTGGGAGCGAAAGATATCAAGGAGATGCAGCAAGTTGAAGTCGTTATAGCACCCTCTTTGCTGACCGAAGGGAAGGTTTACCAAAAAGCACAGCAGTTGGGAATGGGTAAATAGACCCACTGCCTCATTTGCTTCCTTAAAAAATTCCGGACTCCTGCTCAAAGGACTGGAAAATCTAAAGCTGTCGCTTAGAATAGAGAAAGCGGAGACGAATGTTTCCGTTCACTCCTCACACCACACTCCGCCCGGACTACTGTTCGGGCGGTTCCTTATTTGTGGTTAAAATAATCGCCAGCCAGTCAGCAGTTAAACCCACTGATTCGTCAATTATGTCTAAATGTATACCTTTTGAGTCAGAAGATGTCTGTTTTGCCTATGGTAGAATTTGCTAAAAATTAGAAACAGTTACGCTAAGGATTTCTAGGCATGTCATCAGCCGCACAAGTTACAGACGCTTCGTTTAAACAAGAAGTACTTGACAGTGAAGTTCCCGTTCTAGTAGATTTCTGGGCACCCTGGTGCGGACCTTGCCGGATGGTTGCGCCTGTAGTGGATGAAATTGCCCAGCAGTACGACGGTCAAATAAAAGTAGTCAAACTCAATACTGATGAAAACCCTAACGTTGCCAGCCAGTATGGGATTCGCAGCATTCCCACGCTCATGATTTTCAAAGGCGGTCAACGGGTGGATATGGTGGTGGGTGCGGTTCCCAAAACCACTTTGGCAAATACTTTGGAAAAGTATCTCTAACCTCTTTTTCCAAGCAAGATTTTCCAAGCAAGAATGGATAAGCCGTCAAAATAGTTACCGATTTTTGGGATAACTACCCGCTCATTAACCCAGACGCTCTGTTCTGGCTGGGGAGTTATGCTTATCGTTTGTCTTTTTTACTCGCCTTCTTGAACCATTCAGTCGGTTGTTTTAAATCACGAAAGATATGCACGCTCTGAAAAAACCCGTTTTCTTATAGAAAACGGGTTTTTTTTAGGAGTTCTGCCCCATTAATGGAAACTTTAACCTTTCTGTTAGACAGGCGTTGAAAGCCGGTTGGGGAGAAAATCGTATAGGATGATACCAGTAGCGGCGATGCTGGGGCGAATCTCGTTAGAATAAAGTGCCGCTGGTGCTTGCATAATATTATGACCATCACACCTTCTTCTAATGCCCTTGAGTCCCTGCAATCAGACGTAGCCGAGCTAATTCACCAGCTGCCAAACCTGAAACATGGAAAATGGATACAACGGGCGCTGTCAGTACTGGTACGGCTAGCTGGAGAGGAGATCGACCGGCTGGACTGGAAAATCTTGAGCGCTTCTTTGCAAGATATGGAGCGGGCATTTCAGGTTTTTTATCCTTATCGGCACGTCCGCAAAGTAACGATTTTTGGTTCGGCTCGCCTTGCGACTGATAGTCCCGAATACCTGATGGCGGCTGAGTTTGCTCGTCGTGTCACCCAGCTGGGTTATATGGTGATGACGGGTGCCGGTGGGGGGATTATGCAGGCGGGAAACGAAGGCGCGGGAGCTGAAAAATCGTTTGGTTTGAATATTCAGCTACCTTTTGAGCAGGGAGCAAACCCGTTTATTGAAGGCGACCCCAAGCTGATTCCGTTTAAGTATTTTTTCACTCGGAAGCTGTTTTTCCTGCGAGAAAGCGATGCGATCGCGCTGTTTCCAGGTGGGTTTGGCACCCAGGATGAAGCTTTGGAGTGTTTGACGCTTTGCCAGACGGGAAGATATGGTCCTGTGCCGATGGTATTAATTGACCGTCCTGGCGGCGATTACTGGTCGTCCTGGGATGCTTATGTTCGCAAGCATTTAGTCGAACCCGGTTTAGTGAGTCATGACGATCCCAACCTGTATACCATTACAGATAACTTAGATGTCGCTTGTGAAGCGATCAATCGCTTTTATCGGGTTTATCACTCCAGCCGCTATGTTGAGGATAAATTTGTCCTCCGTCTTAAGTCTGAAATATCGGATGCAGCGGTTGAACAGCTGAATGCAGACTTCAGCGACATCTTGGTGAAGGGAAGAATTGAAAAGACTCAGGCATTACCCCAAGAGGCGGTGGATGAAACATTGGATTTGCCTCGTCTGGTTTTGTACTTCAACCAACGGGATTTGGGGCGCTTGTACCAAATGATTTCTACGATCAACCAGATGGTGACTCCTCCACCTTCTGTGGCAGCGCATCCAGAGCGCAAGTAACAAGTCAAGTAACAAGTTCAGTCAACCCAAATGTTGATTACTTGTGGATGCTACCATCGGGCATTCTAGTATTTGTCAGGTCAGTCTGATGCAGCTTAGTCTGGTTTAAGTTGGCACGGCTCAAGTTGGTCTGTTTTAGGTTAGCGTAACTCAGGTCAGCATACTCCAAGTTCGCTTGGCTGAGGTTCGCCTGACTCAGATTAACTTGGTTGAGATTGGCACCCCTCAGATTAGACTGCGTCAGAGTGGCATAACTCAAATTAGCAAACTTTAGGTTGGCGCGGCTGAGGTTTGAGCTACTCATCTTAGCAAAACTCAAATCAGCCGACTCTAGGTTTACACCGATTAAAGTGGCACCGCCGAGGTTGACTTCGCTCAGATTAGCTGTACTGAGGTTGGCATGACTAAGATTGGCATCTGTAAGGTTGGCACCACTGAGGTTGGCACCATATAAGCTGGCACCCACTAAAGCTGCATCATTGAGATTGGCACTACTTAAGTTAGCGCTTCTTAAGTTGGCACCGCCTAAGTCAGCACCGCTCAAGTTAGCATCTATGAGGCTGGCACTGCCTAGATTAGCAGTCTGGAGACGCACCAGCTTCAGAGTTGCTCCTCTCAAATTGCCATGCCTCAGGTCAACTCCTGTTAAATCTGCACTGCCGAGTTCGGCACTGCTCAGGTTGGCATTGTATAGGGAGGCACATCCCAGATTGGCCTTACTTAAGTTAGCTTGGCTCAGGTTGGCATCTTTAAAATCGGCACAATCACTCCAACTTGACTGCACTTCAGCTAAACTGGCTCCCCTGAGGTCAGCACTGCTTAGGGATACACCTGCGAGGTTAGCCTGATTCAACTTTGCATTTCTGAGTTCAGCACCCTTCAGGTTTGCTTTGATCAACTTGGCTTCGCTTAAGTCGGCACCATTCAGACTTGCTCCAGCTAAGTTGGCACCGCTTAAGTCGCATCCTCGACACTGTTTTGTTTTGAGCAACTGCCGAAGGTGCTGTTTTCTCAACTGCGTGATTTGGTGTTCTTGGAATAGACGAGTCACGGTGTTGAGAGTGACAAAACTTAGGGTCAGTAATGCTACAGCTGCGAGTACACTTTGTTTTGTAGGACGCAGGAGAATCTTGGGAATTGTGGCACGGCGGACTACATCAATCGGCTTGAGTGCTTCCAGAGCAGTGACCGCATTAGGATAGCGATTTTTGCAGTTGGGTGCCGTCATTTTTTCCAACCAGCCGCTAAACTGTGGATTCAGATGCCGCACCCTGGGCTTAAAATTGATCCGAAAAGCTTCATCAACTAAATTGCCAATTTCAGTGGATTTGGTTTGGGTGAGCAAGCAAATCAGCGTCGCACCGAGACTATATAAGTCAGATGCTTGGGTGAGTTGGCGATTGAATACCTGTTCTGGCGGCATAAATCCCAACGTGCCTTTGACGGTGCTGCTGGCGGCGACTTCCCCACCTCCGATACGAGCCAAGCCAAAATCTACCAGGTAAACCTTCAGTTGTTCATCCACTAAGATATTTTCCGGCTTAATATCCCGATGGATAATCGGGGGATTTTGCTGTTGTAAGTAAACTAAAACTTCTAATAGGGAAACGGCGATTCGCTTCACTTCCTGTGGGGTAAAGTGACGTGACGCAGACAGGGAGGAAGCGGGTTTATATTCTTGAACTAGGCAAAAGCCACTTGGGGTTTCAAAGGAATCGAGGTATTGGGGAATACTGGGATGATTCAGACAGCGCAGTAGCTGAATTTCTTGCTCGTAAGCATCATAATCTGACCAGCTGGTACCAGATTGGGCAAACTGAAATTGCTTAATCACAACGTGCTGCTGGGTTTTGGCACTCGTTGCCAGGTAAGTGACTCGACCCCCGGCGCGATTTTGTCCTAGCTCTCGTTCTACTTGATAGCCTTGGCTAGAAAAGTCTGCTAAATTACCCATGAGCCTACCTATCGATAGATGTCGGGGATGAGTCTTTTATAACAGATGGTTGCAAAAGTAACGGATGCGATCGCTCTGCTCTTACGATTAGCGCATCCATATCGCTCATTGAGAAACCCACTTGCAGGGAGCTATCGATGAATCGAGCCATCGGGCATGATAGTGTCGGTCAGCTTGGCTCCGGTTATCGTGACACCCTCTAAGTTGGCATTTTTGAGGTTCGCACCCCGGAGGTCGGCACCCGTGAGGTCGGCACCCTCCAGGTCAGCCCCTGCCAAATTGGCACCCTTGAGTTTGACCCCTCTGAGGTCGGCACTCCCCAAGAAAGCGTCTCGGAGGTCGGCACCTTTGAGGTTGGCACCCCTGAAGTTAACAATGGTTAAATCGGCAACTACCAGGTAAGCATTCCGGAGGTCAGCACCCGTCAAGTCGGCACCGATGAGATTCGCACCCCTAAGATAGGCTTCCCGAAGGTTGGCACCCGTTAGATAGGCGTTACTCAAATCGGCTCGACTCAGATGAGCATGGCTTAAGTCGCATCTGTCACAGTGGTTAGTTTCCAACAACTGCCTGACGAGATCCGCTTTGACTAAACTGGGTCTGTCTTTGACCGTGGCAAACCCCAGAGATGTTACTAATAACCCGGCTGCCAGAATCTTGGTTTTTGCAGGACGGTCTAGCGTTCCGAATGTCGTGGCATAGCGGACAATATCTATTGGCTTGAGTACGTGGCGATGAACATCAATCGACTTCAGAGCTTCTAGAGCATCCGCTGCACGCTCGAAGCGATTTTTGAGGCTGGGTGCCGTCATTTTTGAGAGCCAGTCCAGAAATTGCCGACTTAGATGCGGCACCATTTGCTTAAAATTAATCCGATAAGCTTCATCAATTAAATTGCCAATCTCCGTAGATTTAGTTTGGGTGAGCAAGCAAATCAGCGTTGCACCGAGACTATATAAGTCAGATGCTTGGGTTAGCTGGCGATTGAATACCTGTTCTGGCGGCATAAATCCCAACGTACCTTTGACGGTGCTGCTGGCGGCGACTTCCCCACCTCCGATGCGAGCCAAGCCAAAATCTACCAGGTAAACCTTCAGTTGTTCATCGACTAAGATATTTTCCGGCTTAATATCTCGATGGATAATCGGGGGATTTTGCTGTTGTAAGTAGACTAAAACTTCTAATAGGGAAACGGCAATTTGCTGAATTTCCTCTGGGGTCAAGTGACGGGATGTAGAGACAGAGGAAGCGGGTTTATATTCTTGAACCAGGCAAAAGCCACTTGGGGTTTCAAAGGAATCAAGGTACTGGGGAATGCTGGGTGAGTTCAGCTGCTGTAGCACCTTAATTTCTTGCTCGTAAGCTTGGTAGTCTGACCAACGGGCACCCGAATGGGCAAACTGAAATTGCTTGATAACGACGCGCTGCTGTGTACTGCTACGGCTTGCCAGGTAAGTCACTCGACCCCCGCAAGGGTTGTGCCCTAGCTGCTTTTCGACTTGATAGCCTAAATCGGAAAAATCTGGGAATTCGCTCATGATGGTTAGGCGGCGAGAACCCCTACAAGTATCGCTACACGGTAAGCGCAGCGTTCTGTAGGCATTGGCACTTTTCTCACTATAGCTGCCTGGAAAAGCAGATGATGGGACATCGCTCCGGCTTACTGGCGGCAGCATCTAATAAAGCAATAGAAACTTCTTTCCTTGGCTGAGTTCCCCAGCGCCTGCTTATGCCATCCGTAAAAACACGGAGAGTTGATAGTTAATGCGGTAGAATCTGGATTTGCTCTTGCGATCGCTATAAAAGAAAATTTTGCTTTTATGCTGTAATCCAGTCCGATGAAGGGAGAGAGGCTTGCTGGGAGCTTTACGAAAACTCTAAGAATAGTTTCCGGAATCTGCATTATCTTCACCTTATCTTGATACTTTGTCCAAAAGAATTGTTTAAAATAAGCGTTTATACGGATAATTTTTTTCGCAAGTTCCCTTGTCTACGAGGTTATCCAAGTATTTTTACGTAGACAAAAATCAAAGAATTCATCCCTCTAAGGGCTGAAAAAGTAAAATAACGGATTGGCAAAGAGTACCTAGCTTTTATGGCTTAGGTAGAAAGTTGCATTGCGGAATAACAAATAACTTAACTTTATACAGCTTAGGAGATGCTTTGCGCGATGAAATTTAGCATCGTAATTACGACCTATAATCGTTTACCCTTGCTGCGACGGGCGATTGAATCGGCGTTGGCGCAGACTTTGCCCTGCGAAGTGGTAGTAGCAGATGACTGTTCCTCGGATGGGACAGAAGAATACGTCCGCAGCTTGGGCGATCGCGTGGTTTACTACCGCAACCCAGTCAATAGCGGTCACTCTGCGACGGTGAATGCTGGGGTTGGTGTGGCAACGGGAGACTGGATCAAACCGCTGGATGATGATGACTATCTGGCACCCAACTGCGTCTGGGAAATGGTAAAAGCGATCGCGCAACGCCCCCAAGCAGCAATTTGTTCGTGCCAAGCCGTTCAAGTTGATGTCAACGGTGAAGAAGTTACCCGCACCAAGCCGAGCGGTCCTGGCAAATTATTTTACGTGAAACAAGAGGACATCCACTACGGAATGTTGATGGAAGTGGTTCCTTTTGGGACACCCGTTCAAGTTGCTTTCAAAAAAGATGCCTTTCTCAAGTCAGGTGGTTGGGATTCAGCTTTAGATGGCAACTGCGACGACATCGACTCTTGGGTGAAAATTGCCCAATATGGGGATGCTGCATTTGTTAATCAGTATCTGACCTTCCGGACATTATGGCCGGGTGGATGCAATCAGAAGTTTTCACTGCAAAAACGGTTAGAAACAAATATTTTAATTAAGGAAAGAATCTACCCGTTAGTGCATGAAAAATATCGCTCATCCATTCCGAAACTTGAGGAAATCAAGGCATTTCTTAAACTCCATTGGAGTTTAGTCGGACTGAAGCAAGGAAAAATCTTAACGGCAGTGAAGATGGCATATCCAGCCATTTTTTCACCTGCCGCTTGGAGTTCTTTAGCCAGAGTTACTTATTCCAAAAAAATCAATTCTCTGGCTCCGTGTGTTCCCCAAGAAAATGCAACATACATGACAGCTTCTACCTAATGTCCACGGTAGCTAAAAAAGGGGGGATACCCGAGAAGGATGCGCTCTGTTTGCGGGGTTTAAGCGTCTTGATTATGGCTTTTTAGACCTTCTCTTAGGAATCAAGAGGGGAAATTGATTGGAATTAGGATGCAGATTCACTTACTTAATAAAGTCTGGCAAGAGAGTAAGAAGCAAATAGAAGCCGATCGCGCTATCCTCTTCTTGAATGGCGGAACTGTATTAGTATTGCTGGTGCTGTCAGTTTACGCCAAATTTTTCGGGAAAGGTCAAGGAATTGAATTTCTTTTTGCCGATCCCTTCTCTATCCGGCGACCCTACTACGGCTTATTAACTAGTGTCTCTGAAGTGTTATGGTGCCTTTCAGGTACAGTTTGTTTGTTTAGCTTTACCTTGCTAAACACAATTTATCCCAACCGCAAAGCAAATCTATTTGTCTTATGCTCTGCGATTGGGATTTTTGTTTTATTAGCCGATGATTTATTTCGGATTACCTTAATTTTGAGAGATGTGGCTAGGATACCCAAAGGAGTGATGTACTTAGTGTACGGTACTGGTGCGATCGCTTATGGTTTATGCTTCTGGCGCAAACTCTTATCGACACCTTATGTTTTGCTGATAGTTGCGAGTATCTTATTTGGCATTTCTGGTCTTGTGGACACCTTACACATCCAAGGTCATGGCGCTCCGGTAATGCTAGAAGATGGAACGAAGTTATTGGGAATCCTCAATATCGCCTTTTACTTTTGGCACGTTTGTCGCCAGGAAATTATCAAGAGGAAGTATGGCATCAGTTGAGCAGCAGTAAGTCTGGCATTAAATAATTACCTCATGTAGAGCCTTCAACAACTCTTCTGTCGTGTATGGTTTTGACAAAAAGTTTTTGACCCCAGTGCGAGCTAGGTCATTTACCCTATCGTTCGATAAGAGTCCGCTAACCGCAATAATTTTAACTTGCGGGTTAATTTTTTGTAGTGTGCGAATCGTTGTTGGCCCGTCCATAGATGGCATCATCATATCGAGGAGTACAACACTAATTTCCTGTTTGTGCTGGGCATACAGTACGACTGCCTCAATCCCATCGCTAGCAGTTAAAACTTTATAACCATAGGTTTCTAGAGAAGCTTGGGTCACTTGAGAAATTGAAGCTTCATCATCAACAACCAGAATACACTCGCCGTTTCCAGTCAACAGATTAGATTTATTTTCTATAACTTGTGGGGTTGATTTTCCCTCGACTGCTGGCAAGTAAACCTTAAATTCTGTGCCTTTTCCGACTTCGCTATAGACATTCAAAAAACCACCGTGGCTTTTGATGATGCCAAGCACAGTTGAAAGACCTAGACCCGTCCCTTTGCCAATTTCTTTAGTGGTGAAAAATGGCTCAAAGATTCTATCAAGCATCTCAGAAGGCATTCCCACTCCACTATCAGAGACACTAATTACAATATGGGAACCCACGTTTGCAGATGGGGTCATCCTGGCATAGTTTTCATCAATGACTGTATTGTTCGCAGAAATCTGCAACGTCCCGCCCTCTGGCATGGCATCACGAGCATTGACGCAAAGATTTATGAGTACCTGATGGAGTTGTGTGGCATCGCCAGAAACGGTCCAAAGTTCTCTTGTCTGGATATCAGTGTGAATCTCAATTGATTTAGGAAAGGTTTCATTGGCGATCTTCGCAATTTCAACTATCAGGTGCCCAACTTGGAGATTTGTGCGTTCCCCTTCCATGCCCCGTGCAAATGAAAGCACTTGTTTAACTAAATCAGCTCCGCGTTTGGCATTCGTTTCGAGGATGGAAAGGAGCTGTTGACCCTGAGGATCTCGGATCTTGATTTGCAGAAGTTGAACTGACATCAAGATAGGCGCTAGCACGTTGTTTAGATCGTGGGCAATGCCGCTAGCCAGCGTTCCTAAACTCTCCATTCGCTGAGCGCGGAGAAACTGCCTTTCCAGTTGTTTTTTTTCGGTAATATTGGTGTTAACAATCAGAATGGCTTTTGGTTTTTCCGCCTCATCGCGCACAAGCGTCCAGCGACTTTCAACGATGATTTCCCGACCAGATTGGGTGATTTGATACAACTCCCCATACCACTCTCCTTCTTCAATGAGAGTTTTTTGGGCGACTTGAAGTTTTAGTGAAATTTGCTTATGCAACAGCTCAGCAGTGTTCTTGCCGAGGGCTTCTTCTTGCTTCCAGCCATAGAGACGTTCCGCACCTTGGTTCCAAAATAAGATTTGGTTGTCTAGATTTTGAACCAGAATTGCGTCTGTGCCGATATCTAGTAGAGCCGCTTGCTCGCGAATTTTTTGTTCCGAGTCCTTGCGCTCGGTGATGTCCATGTTGATGCCGTTCATACGGATGGGTTTGCCGGTATGGTCGTAATAAACTTGACCTTTGCTGGCTATCCAATGAACGCTACCATCCGACCAAATAATCCGGTATTCGATATCATAGGTCGCCCCTTCTTCCACGGTGCGTACCAAAGCTTGAGTGACTAATTCTAGGTCTTGAGGATGGATTTTGGTGAGGAAGCTTTGATAGGTGCCATCAAAGGAACCTGGGGGAAGACCAAAATTCGCTTCTGCCGTCGTGGAGAAAACAACTTTGCCGCTATGGATGTTCCAGTCCCAGGTGCCCATGTGGGCAGCTTCTAGGGCTAACCTTAGTCGCTCCTCGCTCAGTTGCGCCCGCTCAGTTTGCTGTCGCAATTCCTCTGTTGCTTGGCTAGCTTGGAGGACACGACGCACGCGCTGGCGTAGGACAGCCCAGTGAATTGGCTTGGTAATGTAATCGATGGCACCCGCCTCAAATGCTTGATCGACCGATTCTTGATCTTCAAGAGCCGTAATCATCAATACGGGTGTATTCCGCAATCCTCCAGAGGGGCGACTTTTTTCAGCAGTTCCCGTCGCTGTACCAGAATCGCCAAACTTCTCTGCACGAGAATCCCCCTCTGGAAGTGTACGCAATAGATGACAGCAGGTAAAACCATCCATCACTGGCATCATGGCATCCAGCAGCACAATATCTGGGTGTAGGCGCGTGTAGGCAGCTAAACCCTCTTCTCCGTCGCTTGCTTCTGCTACCTCGTATCCGGCTTGTTCCATCGCTCGACGAAGTTGAAGCCGCATGAATTTGTCGTCATCTACGACGAGGATGAGGGGAGTATGTTGATCAGCGTCGGTGGTGTTCATAGCTAATTTGGCTGGCGTTGAGATTGCAAATCCGCCTTAACTCGTTCATACTCAGCTTCAAGCTGCGGCAATTTGTCTAATGCATTTTGAATATTTCCAGTCCGAGCCATGATTTCTAACTCTTTACAGAGTTGGGCGAGGGTTGTGGCACCTAGGGTGGCACTGCTTGACTTGAGGGTGTGAGCGGTGCGTTGCAACTGGGGTGCATTTGCTTGGGCAACTGCGATCGCGATCGCTTTCAAGAGTTTGGGCGTATCGTCGAGATAGCAATCGATCATCTCGGCTAAAATCGCCTCGGCATCTTCACCGATCATTTTGCGAAATGATTGCAACACTTTGGCATCAACGGAAGTGCTGAGGACGGAGGGCTGAGGACTGAGTTGGGGAGTCGGAAGGGAGGGGTGAGGGGGTGACGGGATGACGGGGGGAATTCTTCTATTGTCTATTTCTTCCTCAGTCTGCACTAAGGCGCGATCGCTCTTGGCTTCGCTAACGTGCTGCTTCCCTAACAATCCTGGTTCCTCAACCTCGCTTAAGGGCTGACACTTGCTCAAAGCTTGGATGAGTTCCTCGGTTCGGATCGGTTTGCTCAGGTAGTCATCCATGCCTGCCTTGAGACATTCTTCCCGATCTCCTTGCATCGCATTCGCTGTCATGGCAACGATCCGGGGACGAGAAGCAGGCAACCATTCCCCAATGATGCGGCGAGTCGCTGTCAATCCATCCATTTCTGGCATCTGCACATCCATCAGTACCACGTCATAGGATTGGCGATGTAAAGCTTCTAGCACTTCTAATCCATTACTGGCAATATCTGCTTGATAGCCCATCTGTGATAGTAAATACAAGGCTACCTTTTGATTCACGATATTGTCTTCTGCTAACAGAATCCGCAGGGGAAATTGTGCCGCTCGTTGGGGATTTATTTCCGGTATATTTGGGCGCGAGGGCTTTACCGGGATCGGCTGTTCGCCCAAGATATGGCTCAAGACATTATAGAGATGGGATTGTTTAACGGGTTTGGTGAGGAATGCCGCGAAATCGACAGCTTGGACATCATGACTCCTTTCTGGTCTGTCGATGGAGGTCAACACAATTAAGGGTAATTTTTCGTAGTTACGCATCTGACGGATTTTAGCCGCTAAAGTCAGACCATCCATGTGTGGCATTTGCATATCTAGAATGGCGATATCAAACGGTTCCCCTAAGTTCAACCAGTCGAGGGCTTCAGAACCAGATTCAGCGGCCCAAGTCAGCATTCCCCAAGATTGGGCTTGTAGCGTCAATATTTGGCGATTTGTAGCGTTATCATCCACGATTAGGAGCCGCTTTTCATCTAACTGAGGTTGAGGATTTTGAGAAGCGATCGCAGAGACATTGGGAGCTGATGCCGCAACAATGGTGAAATAAAAAGTAGAGCCTACGTCTGGATGAAGGCTGTTAGCGACCGAAAGCGTAGCAGGGGATGTAGGCCCTAGCGGCTTTGCCGCCGCAACGCTTTCGCCTTCTTGAAGGGGGGGAGGAAGGGGAGAATAAAATTCAGGGTTGCTCCTTGCACCCGGATCTTTTTTGATTGTAGGTTGCCAGTTAGAAGGAGGATTTCCCGCGATCGCTCCCAGGCTCTCGACCCACATCTGACCGCCCATCATTTCGCTCAGATGATTGCTAATCGCGAGTCCTAACCCGGTTCCTCCATACTGGCGAGTTGTAGAAGCATCGACCTGGCTGAAAGATTTGAACAGGCGGTCTATCCGGTTGGCGGGAATCCCAATGCCGGTGTCTTTAACCGCAAATTGGATTTGGTAATCGGGTAATGAGTGGGTTGGCTCATGACCGATTTCCGATTCTTCCTGAGCGATCGCCTCTTTTGCACTGACCGATACAATCACTTCGCCAGTTTGAGTAAACTTGACCGCATTACTGAGCAAATTCACTAAAATTTGGCGCAACCGGCTGGCATCTCCCACAATCGAGAGTGGGGTTCCTGGATGAATTAAATATGCTAATTCCAGATTTTTTTCGGCTGCTTTGAAAGCTAATAAATCCAGGGCTTCTTCAACACAAACTCGCAAATTAAAAGAATGCTTTTCTAATTCCAGCTTGCCTGACTCAATTTTAGAAAGGTCAAGAATATCGTTGATCAGCGTTAGCAATGCATCGCCACTACTTTGGGTTGTTTCCACAAAATCTCGCTGCTGAGGAGTTAACTCAGTATTGAGTAGCAGTCCCGTCATGCCGATAATTGCATTCATCGGGGTGCGGATTTCGTGGCTCATATTGGCGAGGAATTGGCTCTTAATGCGAGTCGCTGCTTCAGCAGCTGCTTTTGCCTTTTCCAGTTCCAGATTCGCCTGGGATAATTCCTGAGTACGCTCGACAAGCGCCACTTGAGCGAAATACCGCTCGGTAATATCATCGAATATCCAGAGGCGACCGGGCACGTCGTGTACCCGCGTCGCCGTGCTAGAGATACTCAGCGTTTTTGGCGTGTCGCCTTTGAACACCCAGATCCAGTTGCGAATAACTGCTTGGGGTTGGGAAAAAAACTTTGCTGCCTGCGCCACGATTTCCTGTTGATTATCAGCGCTAGTGCGTAGCAATGCCATCGCCTGAGCTAGGACGGGGGGTTCTACAGCCCCTGGGGTGAGTCCCAGTTGCTCGGCAGCGGCTTGATTGATCCATCCTTGCTCCCCACTTTCATCTACGAATACCACTCCCTGATGGATTGTCTCTAACATGGCACCAAAGCGGGCTTGTAGATTCTCCAGCCGTAAGGTGATATCGCTGAACTGTAGAAGGGTGCGTAACTCGCCAAGTAGCGACTCAATAAATTGACGCAGACGTGGGGAGATATTTATCTGGCGATGCCAGATCAGCAAAATTGCACCGCTATGGGGTGCTGATAAGGTCGTGCCCCTACCGGGATACTGAAATGGAAGGATGGCGAGGGATTGAGTCCCTTTGGCGACCAAGACATGAGAAGCACCGGGAGTCGCGGGATAGTTTGGATAGTAGAGACAGCGATTTTGAGCGATCGCTTTCTCAAACAAGGTGGGCGTTGTCAGTTGATCTGGCAGCGCCTGCTGGGGAATACACACCAAGGCTTCAGCGGTGACATCATCAAGTTGGCGTAGCGCGATCGCTGCGTCGGCACAAACAAACTCCCGCAGTAAAATCAGGGCTTGCCGGATCGGTATATCGGGAGAATTTCTGGTATCGGTATTGGTAAGAGTACTCAGCACCGATTGGGACGCCAACCGCCACTCGATTCCCCGCAGGAAAGAGCCTACAAGCGTTCCGAACACAGCCACACTGCCCAGCTCAAGTGACTGGCGGGTTAGCCGCCAATCACCATGTAGCAGTCCCAAGAACAGAATGCAAAGCCCTGCGGCGGGTGCGACTTGCACCGCTGGTAGGGGCAGAAGCGTGCATATTATCAAAATGACTGGGGCGACCATCTGCATAGGCTTCCATCCATCCAGCACGCCCAGTCCAATGAAAAAGAGGGTTAGCCAGATTAGGACAGCTCTAAATGTCGGTAGTCGGTCAGGAGGACAAAGCAGCAACCGCGATCGAAGAAGATTTAAGTTTAAGCGGCGATACATTGGGCAATTGCACTCGTTACCACGTCGGGGGCACTGATATGCGGTAAGTGTCCTCTAGCAGCGATATTCATCAGCTTACCTTGAGGAATTTTATCTGCCATGTACTGACCAACCTGAGGCGGTACGGCAATATCATCACTTGCCTGTAAAATCACAGTCGGTACATTCAATCGCGGTAAATCATCTCGGTGATCGGACTGGAAAATCACTTTAGCGACCGCTTGTGCGATATCCGGACGGATGGCGGCTAGCGTATTGGCAAACTCTGCTGCCAATTCAGGGTTATCCTGAGTAGCCATTGCGATCGGCGCAAAACCGCTTGCCCAAGCATAGTAATTAGTTGACATAGCTGCGTAGAGTGCATCTAGGTCAGACTGCTCGAAGCCACCAACATATCCGACATCGTTGAGATAACGGGGGGACGCATCTAGAAAGATCAGTTGGCTAAAACAATCAGGCTCAACTAAGGCTGCCAGTAAACTAACCATCCCGCTGACCGAGTGCCCCACCAAGATGCTCTTGGTTAACTTTAACTCGGCACATAAATCCAGCAAATCCTCAGCATAGCTGTATAAACTGCTGTAGCGGCGAGGACTATAGGCAGAAAAATCTGACTTACCTCCCCCTACATGGTCGAACAGTACAATGCGAAAATTAGGCGCGAAGGCTGCTACCTGATGTCGCCAAGCCGTCTGATCCGAGCCAAAACCGTGGGCAAAGATGATTGTCTGGCTGCCATCACCCAGCATCTGGACATTATTACGCTGCATGATGCTCGTTGCCATAGGTAGTTACTCCTTCTCTTTATTACCTTAATCTAAGACAACAACTGTACCGAAACAAAACTAAAAGACTTACCTCATTGAGGTTATATTTTAGCGTTCCCTAAAAGCTCAGACATGTAACGCCAGTCATCCAAGAAGCTGTCAGTTACTGCGCCGACTTTCTGAACGCGGTTCCCAAGCCGGAGCTAAAGACAATAACCTCATGACCCTTTAAATATTTTAGGTTGAGTCACACTAAGCCTCATGCAAAAATAAACAGTAACGATAAAACAAACATGAATTAAGCTGACGCAATTACTAGATTACAGGATTCTGTTTGATTGTATACCAAACCCTTTGTAGCTTCAACTCTTTTTAGCTGCTCAAGCTATCTATTCGTGTGCTGCATTCGTTGAAGTACAGAAAGCTTCAATTTGGGGATATATCATTGATTTATCCACGGTTTCCTAGACTTGCTTACTCAATGTTATTTATACTCAAATACATAAAAACGTACGAAAAAAATTAAGTGGTTAAGATTTTTATTTTTTTAATATGGAATTAATAGAAGAAGATCAAATAAAAATGCAGAATTCTCAAATAAAAAAATCTAGCAATACATCAAAAATCAAATCCTATAAGACCGCTCCGTTCTCATTTTTAATGGTCTAGTGCTGTTACTGTTTCTGGCAATGGTAGCCTATGTGAAACTTGCAGGAACCTATTACGGGTCAGACTATTATTCTAGAGTGTAGGTTCATAGAACGTCTATTCGCTGAACCGTTCCCTAAGTATCAACCTTACCTTAGTCTTTTCACACACTTTTCAGAAATCCTCTGGTGCATCGCGTTAACAATCTGTTTATTTAGCTTTACCTTACTGAAAAGAATTCGTCATAGTCATAAAGGCGATCCATTTATCTTCTTCTCTGCGATCGCTAAGAGCGCACCCGTCCAAATTTCACGTTTAGCTTGGACACAAAAAAAAGCTGCTATTAGCAACAATAAGACAAAATGAGTTGAATTACCCTCTCGCAAGTTGTAATAGAGAGGGCCATTGATCGCAAATAATCCGAGCAGTGCGATTTTTTGTTTTCAGGTTGTTAATTTGCTGAGCTTGATTAATAAATAGTAAGCCGCAAGAATCGCAATGCCACTTAAAAACATCAGCAAAACGTGGGCGTTTTGCTGACTCAATAATGAAAAAGGAGTAAGTAAATAGGCGATTATTGGACTATTTACAAAAGTCCCAGCCGGACAATCAGGTTTCCCTAAGCAAGTTTTATCTGGTAGATATAAATCGGCGGGATTTTCTAGGGTCAGACGACCCGCTGGGTAATAAGCTTTGTCAAAGTCAGCAAATAAATTTTCTGCGGGTGGATTAGCAATATTTCATAAAAATAGCATCATCAGTAAGGCAGGGAATCCATAGCCCAACCATAAATTCCATCCTTTTTTTAAGTATTTATCAGCAAGGCTATTTAGCCCGACTGCCCCTAAGATTAAAAGAATAAAAATCAAGTAATTTTTCATAGAAAACCTGATTTAACTCCTATAAAAGGTTCTGAATATAAGATTAGACGAATGATATCTCAGCTCGTGAAGACATTAAGTTGAGGATTATGGCGCTTATTGAGCCTTTGGTTATTTCCCAAATGTGTCTTTGATTTTATAAACCTGAAGGAAATTTAAGCTTTTCTCAAAGGTCGAATATTAATGTCAGTCACTTCAGCGGTTCGGGGCAAACTGAGGGCATTGAGGACTGCGTTTGCTACATCTTCTGGTTGCAGCAAACGCTCTGGATGATATGTCTTGCCTTCTGTCTCGACAATCGCTGCTTGCATGGGACTAGCAGTCCGTCCGGGATAGATGCTGAGAACACGCACGCCATCGGCGTTGACTTCTTCTCGCAGACTGTCAGCGATCGCCTTCAGTGCGTGCTTGGTTGCAGCATATTGTCCCACACCGCCTCTAGCGTTCAAACCCGCAGTCGAATTGATGAACGCGATTTGACCCTGACGAACTGTTAGCATCGGCAACAAGGCTTGTGTCAGCGCATAAGGAGCGCGAACATTGACACGGTACTGCCAGTCAAAGTCTTCTAGAGAGGCGGTTTTCATCTGCCCTAAGGTGATGACACCAGCACTATGAATGAGCAGATCAACCGCCCCTAAATCTTGCTCAAGACGAGTTTTTAGCTGCTGAATGTCTTCGTCTACGGTGAGGTCAATTTGATAAAGCAGAACTTGGGATGCGGTAGCGCGAGCAATTTCGGCGACTGTCTCTAGCGCTTCTAAATTACGTGCCACCAGGCAAAGCGTGACTCCTTGTGCTGCCAAACTGAGAGCGATCGCTTTCCCAATGCCACTACTAGCGCCTGTGACAACCACAACTTGGTCGGTTAACGCTGCCATAATTACAGTTGAGTCCCCAGCTTAGTTGACTAACTAACCTAGGATTATATTTGATTTTACTGTAACAACATATTTTCGTATTCATTAAATACATTAATCCACCGCAGCAAAGTATCTAAATTCACCCCCCGCACTTCCGGAAGCGAACAGAGCCTTTCCAGATAAAAAAGCTTTCTATATACTTGAGCTGAAGGAATTAAGCTATCGGCAATGTCAGGTGCTTTCCCCGTAAGGCTCGACTGGAGAGACAACATTGCTTTATTCATCTCCGGAGCCAAATTATCAAGTTTAGATCCAAAAAACAAGGGTGCCAGACAATAGTGATAAAAATCGAACAATACGCTTCGATTTGCAAAGAACTCCCAGTCGATTATTTTGATTCCTTGTTTTACTTCCAAAACGTGTATATCTTTAAAATCTCCATGAGACATCACTAAATGAACCTGAAAATCCCTATATGTATCTAGTTCGCTAATTATAGAGTTCAAGAAATTATTAACAATATTTATTTTTATAGCATCTCTTTTATAATTGGAAAAGTACCTCGTCACAGGCTCTACAAGATTATCGACATAATCTAATAAATTCATCGTTTCTGAGCCTTGAAGCACGATCATGCTTTCAATACACGGAGCTACATACTGGTAATAAGATTTAAAAAAGTTTGCTGCGGATGTTCTAATTGGGCAGCCATTTACATAAGATTCTTCATACCATTGCTCCTCCAAACTCCAACGCTGAACAGAAGGAGCAAAATCATATAAGCCAATCTGCCTGGATCGTTCTATTTCTCGCTCTACAATCGCTGGATCAACCTTAGATTTAAATTTTTTAATAACAATTTCTTTTGATAAATCAAAGATTTTATATCCGTTGTTCACCTCAAAGCAAAAATTTCCTGGGAATGGCAATTCCAATATTAAATCTTTACTGGGCGAAACAAGTTGATTTTTAATAAACCTCAATTGTAAATACAAGAACCGCATTGTTATTATTACGGTTTCCCTTAAATTCTTACCTTTTAAGTTAAAAAAGCTATTCTCGTAAGAAAGAGGTTTTCCTTTAAGGTATATTAACCAAACCAAAAACACAAAATTCTGTTCTAAACCTAAATATAAACCTTTTTGAATTTTTAAATATTTATACTGCTGCGCCATATTTCTATTAATAAATACAACAAGATTTTTGTATCCACACTGAAAATCTCAGGAAATATTCAGCTACCGTTTGTGATTATCATTGCTTCAGTAATGGCTAAAAAAATTATTGGATTTTTCAAAAGTTTTTTCCTAAAATATTGGTCAAATTGTGACGTCCTCTTTTGCGGCTTCCACAAACAACCTTTAAGACAGAGGTTTTACGCCAGTTATCCTGGTGTCAAATTCCAGTTGAACAATCAGCTATTTTATTTTAACCGATTCTTAAATAAAGCATAACCTGAATGAGACACAAGCGCTAGCAGGATGGCTAGCATCTGTTTTAGTGTTGGATATCCTTGGACTTACCACCAAAGCCATCCAAATCTGGGGATAAAAAGACTCTTTTCCCTCTAAATTTGGGGAGTAGGGGAGATAGTGTGCGAGTTCCGCTTTTTTAGTTAGCTCCTAGATTGCGCTCTCTCAACTAGCAAAATGGGACTTGTTAAGTAGACGTATCCGGAAATTAGGTTTTGACGGTTGTTTTATAAAACTTCTTAGTTAATTCGCGATTAAGCCTAGCATAGATAGAGGGGCAAGCTGAAACCCTTGCTTAATCTAGGCTTGAAAATTAGGCAACCCAATAGAATACAGGCAATCGGTTAGGTTATCTGTATTCTTTAAGAGTATTGTCAATATTCCTTAGCCCTTGGTTTGTTGCTCCTGACTAATGGCTAATGACTCAGTAGGCGGCATTAATTATTTGTAGGATAGGTTAGCGATCGCTAACTTATGCAGGTGTTGGATTTCCTCGTGTTTTCCCAACCTACAAAAATCTAACTAATGACCAAGGATTCATGAGAGAGAAATTATTGATTAGCAACTACCGTTGCCATTATCTCATCACTCAATTTAGAGAGCGATATAAAAACCCTTTTTTTGCTTGCATCTATGGTTGAGAACAGGGCTTATTCGATACTTTCTTTCAATAAATCGTGTTCTAGTAAAGCATCGGCTGCTCTTTTAATCTCATCAAATGCTAAACCCGACCTGTTTGCTATGTCTAGCAAGGTATGATTGCCATCGGCTAAATTCAAAACCCACAAAATTGCCATTTCATTCAGTGCCCCTTCTTTCTGTCCGCCAATGCCTTTATATAGACCCCTTTTCCCCAATCTTGGCTCACATTTAGGATTTTGATTTAAGTAAGTCCGATCGCCTTCTAAAATGTGGAAAATCGACAAGCATTTAGAGAAAGAATCAGCCAGATATTGCGGTTGCACAAAATCCAGATTATCTGCCGATGTGTGGTATTCGGGAAACTCACCGTGCTGCGATCGCATAAAACAACCCACAGCTAGATTGAACCCAGGCGAACAATACTGCCGCTCATCATAGCCATAGGGGAAGAAATCAATAATTTCATGATCTTGCCCTGAATGCTTTAAAATGTGAAGGCTAGCTCTATCGATTTGGGCATCACCTTGGCGGCTTTTCTTATAAGTAACTTTGCCCGGATCTCCCACACACGTTACGACCAATCCGTGTTTAATTTTTTGGGCTTGGGCTTCATTTAAATACAGCCAAGTAATAGAACCAATCGTTCCCGGAATAAACAAAAATCGGTAAGAGTATCTCAGGGAAATCGAGCTGAGATGTTTTGCTAAATAGGTACTCAGAGCAATTCCTGATAGATTATCGTCACAGAGAGATGGGTGACAAGCATGGCAGGAGATTAAAACTTCGTCTGAGCTTTCTCCTTTGATGTAATACTCACCATAAGTTAGGCTTCCTGGTTCTAAAGAGGAATCAATGCAGACTTCATACTCTTCATCTTGCAGTTCTAAAAATTGCTTATGGCTCAAACAAAAGCCCCAAGTTTCTTTGTAATAAGAAGTCCGATAAGGAATCCACTCAGGAGTATCTGGTAGGGTAAACAGGTGTTCTTTGAGTTCCTGAAAGGGCATTTTTTTCCGAACCGGCACGCTGTAATTAACAACATGCAAGTTAGATTTTTGGAAGTCTACGACTCGCTCACCCTGGGAATTTTTGATGTAGGCATCTTTAATATTCCACTCCTTCGGAACTGTCCAGTCGAACACTTCCATTCCCGTTGGTACTTCGTGAATTTCTAAAGGAATGAGTTCTTGAATAATTTTGAGGGTTTCTCGAAAGCCATTTCCCGTAATACTGCGGCAAATCGGATATAGCTTTGAGATCACCTGGTACATCTCCTTGCTAATATCATCAGGGTTAAGAACTCTTTTCAGCTCGGTGAGGTTCATAGCTTTAAGCCTCTTTTGCAAAAATTAATGGCAATTTGAACGTTTTTAATACTAAGTTCAGCTCTCGGAGATCCCCCCAGGATTGGGGGGATCTCCTTAACCGAAAAGGATGGCATCCGATGGAAGTATTAGCTGAATGCTCGTTAACTCAAGTACGAATAGAGTTTAAAACTTCCTCCGGAGGTTGGAACAAAAGCCCCTCCTCATTGGGTGGTGGCTCGTTGTCATAGAGCGCAATGATCTCATCAGGAATATAGGCGCGATCGCTCCCCCGCATCAGTTCTCTGAGTGTAGTGCCCTGAGGAGCCGAGTCGAGATTCGGTGCGCCGCCCTTGGCGGTAACATCGTCGAGGTGTACGGTTCTAAAGTCGATGCTAAAGCGCGTGCGTCCGGAGGTGTTGGGGACTGTCCAATGTAGATGTGCGCCAGAGAAGAGGATGATTGCGCCTGGTTTGGTAACGACTCGGATCTGTGGATCGAGATCGATGTGTTCTTCTGGACGGGGCTGCTTTCGGGTATCTTTTTTGATGTGCTGGGCGGCGTTTTTCCGAGCCTCCCGGTTCCACTCATAGTGGTTGTACTCACTGGAGCCATTTTTTACCGGCTGGCTCCAGTAGCGGGGCTGAAATGCCATTGAACTGTCGGATTCATAGTCGTAGAGAGGAAGCCACCAGTTCATCTGACAGAGGGGGGCAGCGTACCAAGTGTCACGATGCGGGTGCAGGGGATAACCAACCCCTGCGTTGAGGTAGGTGCCATGACACACCACCCTCATGCGCGGAACGTCGAAATAGGTTTTATCCATCTCGCAGCCCATATCCTCTAACAGTTCCTGAATCAGCTGCTTTGACTTGGGGTGATGGATAAATCTGGGCTTGAGTGGAGCGACAATTTCTACAAACTTCTCGACAGGGAGGCTAAATTGTGCCTCTCTTGGATCTAAAGAACCAAACGCTTCTTGGGTGAGTTCGCGAGCTAAGTCGCACAGAGCGATTGAACTGGGGCGGGGTGAGAAGACGAAAATCTGTCCGTTGAAGACGTGCTTTCGCCTCATCTCATCCTTTGCATCAGAATCGAAAAAGATTGTATTCATGCTGCTTCCTCATGGGTTGTAGCGCTCAAGTCACGCTACATTTTCCAAAAAATGAGCGAGTCATTCTGTATCGAACGACTCGCTCAATCTCCGATAAAAATTATGCCCCAACAAGAACATAAGAGCTGAACAAAGGCCAGGATAAATCTTTTTCGGAAATTTCGCTGACGGGTAAAGGCCATTCAATCCCCAGGATGGGGTCGTCATAGTGCAGTCCGCGTTCATACCCCGGTGTGTAGAAGTCACTCATCTGATATACCACTTCAGCGTCATCGGTTAGGGTTTGGAAACCGTGGGCAAACATTTCTGGGATATACAGGGCACGTCGGTTTTCAGCGGTTAGCTCTACG
This sequence comes from Coleofasciculus sp. FACHB-1120, assembly GCF_014698845.1. Lineage (NCBI taxonomy): Bacteria > Bacillati > Cyanobacteriota > Cyanophyceae > Coleofasciculales > Coleofasciculaceae > Coleofasciculus > Coleofasciculus sp. FACHB-1120. Next base: position 42,843 of record NZ_JACJTV010000031.1, read on the forward strand.
CCAATATGACACAGATAAGTAGGAGACTCAGGACGCAGATCGACGATTGCATCGTATATAGCACCACGGGTACAACGAACCAATTTTGTTTCGCTGACAGGGGCTGCTTGATAATGCATACCCCGCAACGTCCCTTTTCTGTAGTTTACCGATAGGTTGCATTGGGCAACGTTTGGCTTTAATCCCCGATCTGCAAATTCATTAGCACAGAACGTCCGAGCAAATAATCCCCGATTATCTTCTCGTTGCTCTATGTCAAGAATATAAGCACCTTTGAGTTTGGTTTCGGTAAAAATCATAGATAAACTTGCACTTCTGGAATTGGGACTACAAATTTGCCTCCCCACTCGCGAATAAATGCCATCTGCTGCATAATCTCCTCTTTGAGGTTCCAAGGCAAAATTAGCAGGTAGTCAGGCTGTCTTTCGCGGATTTCGTCGGGGTTGAGGACGGGGATATGAGTGCCGGGTAGAAAGGTGCCTTGCTTGTGAGGGCTGCGATCTACCGTAAAATCAACAAAGTCTGTGCGAACGCCGCAATAATTTAGGAGGGTGTTCCCTTTAGCTGGGGCACCATACCCCGCGATCGCTTTCCCCTGTTCTTTCGCCTCAATCAAAAAAGTCAGTAGCTTGCGCTTCGTTTCTTTGACTTTTTCTCCAAAGGTCAGATAGGTGTCTATCTTATCTAAGCCTGCCTGGATTTCCTTGGACTTTAACTGATTGACGCGATCGCTCATGGCTGGATCAGCCGCAATGTCATGCTTGCCGTAAATTCGCAGCGAACCGCCGTGAGTCGGGATTTCTTCGACATCAAATAAGGTCAAACCGTGAGCTGCAAAGATTTTCTCGACGGTTAAGAAGGAAAAGTAGGAAAAATGCTCGTGATAAATCGTGTCAAACTGATTTTGCTGCATCAGCTGTAACAAATGGGGAAATTCCATTGTCAAGATGCCATCTGGTTTCAGGGCTATCTTCATTCCCGCTACAAAATCATTCACATCCGGAACGTGGGCGAGGACGTTGTTGCCCAACAACAGATTGGCTTGTTTCCCCGCTGCTGCCAGTTCCTTAGCAGTTTCCACCCCAAAGAATTTAACTAAACTGGGAATTCCTTTTTCCTCTGCGACTTTTGCTACGTTTGCCGCTGGTTCGATTCCTAAAACCGGGATTCCCTTTTCATGGAAATACTGCAACAGGTAGCCGTCATTACTGGCAATTTCAATGACTTGATGATTTTTGTCAAACCCAAACCTTTCGACCATCAAGCCCGTGTAAGCTTTGGCATGACGCAACCAACTGTCTGAGTAAGAAGAAAAGTAAGCGTAATCACCATCCCCAAAGATATGATCGGGAGATTCAAACTCTTCTAGCTGCACCAAAAGACAACTTTCGCAAACATAGGCATGAAGTGGGTAAGTTTTTTCTGCCCGACCCAGATGTTCTGGTGTTAGGTAGTCATTGGCAATGGGTGACATCCCCAGATCGGCAAAGGTGTGCTTGCTGGGTTTGCTACAAAAACGACAATTAGCGATCGCCATGATTTATACCTCCTTACTCCAGAAAAAGTCTTGATCGATTTGTTGGGTGCGAATTAAGTACTCTAGTTGCTTCAAGCGAGTGAACCCTCTGAATAAGAAGATATCTTCAGTCATATCAATTTGCTTAAACAAATCGAATAACTGCTGGGCACCCCGCTGGGCATCCCATTCACACTTGAATCCCGGTAGGGTTTTGTTAATCTTCTCGAAAGAAACTCGATAGCTGCGGTTATCCGAGCCATTTTCTCCAAAGGTTAACTGGCATCCTTGGAAGACGGAGGCAATAATTTCCGCAATTTCTTTAACTCGATAGTTATGAGCGGTGTCCCCGACGTTGAAAATTTGGTTGTGAACAATGTCGCGGGGTGCTTCTAGGGTGCAGATAATTGCCTTACAGATATCAAGGGCGTGAACCAGCGGACGCCAGGGAGTTCCGTCGCTGATCATCTTGATTTCTTTCGTTGTCCAAGCTAAGCCCGCCAAATTGTTTAAAACAATATCAAAACGCATTCTCGGAGATGCCCCAAAAGCGGTGGCATTTCGTAGAAAGGTCGGAGAAAAATTGTCATCAGCGAGTGGTTTGACATCTCTTTCTACGAAGGTTTTACATTCTGCATAAGCAGTTTGGGGATTGACGGGAGATTCTTCCGTCACATCATCTTTTGTGGCGACGCCGTAGACGCTGCAAGAAGACATATAAACGAAGCGCCGCACGCCCCCTGCCTTCGCTAGATTGGCAAGGCGAACTGAACCTTTATGGTTGATGTCGTAGGTGATATTCGGTGAGAGTTGTCCGGCGGGATCGTTAGAAAGTTCTGCCATGTGAACGATTGCCTCGACCCCCGCTAAGTCTTCTGGGGTGATGTGCCGCAAATCTTTGTTGAGGGTTTTGGCAGTTAAATCGGTGGCGTTATACAGCCAACCTACTTTATAGAAGCCAGTGTCTACCCCAATCACTTCGTGTCCGCGTTTCATCAAGAGGGGGGCAAGTAACGAGCCGAGATAGCCTTCTGTTCCGGTTACTAATACTTTCATTCGTTCAATTCCTAAACGCTAACAGTTGTTTGTAGGGGTTGGGGTTCCGGAATTTGCTCTACGATTGCTTTGCCAATTTCCAGGGAAGAGGTAGCAGCGGGGGAAGGCGCATTGCAAACGTGGACGGAGCGATCGCCTTTGACAATTAAAAAGTCGTCCACTAACTTGCCATCGTTCATCAAAGCTTGAGCGCGAACCCCGGCGTGGGTGGGAATTAGGTCATCCGATTGCACTTCCGGAATCAGCCTTTGCAAGCTACGCACAAAGGCGGCTTTACTGAAGGAGCGAATGATTTCCTGAATGCCTTCGTCGGCGTGTTTTGCTGCCAATTTCCAGAAACCGGGATAAGTCATCACTTCCGCAAAATCACGCAGATTAAAGTCTGTCTTTTTGTAGCCTTCTCGTTTGAGGCTGAGAACGGCATTGGGCCCTGCGTGGACGCTTCCATCAATCATCCGAGTGAAATGAACACCCAGGAAGGGGAAATCTGGGTTAGGAACCGGATAAATCAGGGTTTTGACGAGATAGCGTTTTTCTGGCGTGAGTTCGTAGTATTCTCCCCGAAAAGGGACAATTTTCGCTTTTGGATCGACGTTTCCTAATTTGGCAACGCGATCGCTATGCAGTCCGGCACAATTAATCACAAAGCGCGTTTTAAACGTGCCGTTATTTGTCTCAAGTACCTGATTCTCACCCGTTCCCACAATTTTCTCAACTTTGGTATTGAGGCGAAGCTCTCCACCTTGGGCTTCAACTAGCTCGGCATATTTCCGAGCCACCTGCTTGTAATCGGCAATCCCAGTTGCGTACACCCGAATTCCTGCAATACAGGCGACATGAGGTTCAATTTCTTTGACTTCTTCTGCACAAATCTTGCTAATCTTTAACCCATTTTCCAAGCCGCGTTGATAGAGGCTTTCTAAGCGTGGCAGCTCTTTTTCCTCAGTTGCCACAATTACTTTGCCGCAGACTTCGTGTGCAATGCCATGCTCTCGGCAGAATTCCACCATCGAGCGGCTTCCTTGCCCGCAAAATTTAGCTTTGAAACTTCCTGGTTTGTAATAAATCCCAGCGTGAATCACTCCACTGTTATTGCCTGTTTGATGATAAGCACACTGGCTCTCTTTTTCCAGCACTACTATACGGGCAGAGGGATAGCGTTTGCCCAAGGTCATTGCCGTCGAAAGCCCAACAATCCCGCCGCCAATAATTGCAAAATCATACATAAGAATTCTTGCCCCTGAGACTGAAATGGATGAGTATTTATCCTAAGAATTTGTTACCAAACTTTCCAAGGAGCATTCCCACTCTTCCAAAGTTCTTCTAGGTAATTTTTGTCTCGTAAAGTATCCATCGGTTGCCAAAAGCCGGGATGTCTGTAAGCAGCCAACTGTTCCTTTTGAGATAATTTTTTCAAGGGTTCTTGCTCCCAAACGGTAGAGTCGTCGGCAATATAATCAATGACTTCCGGTTCTAGAACAAAGTAACCCCCATTAATCCAAGCCCCATCCCCTTCAGGCTTTTCACGAAAAGTGGTAATTTTACTTTGATCGGGTTCTAAAGAAATCGCTCCAAAGCGTCCCGGTGGCTGAGTTGCAGTCAGTGTTGCCAAACACTTTTGCTCTCGATGAAAGTCTATTAGTTTTTGAATATTTACATTCGCTACACCATCTCCGTAGGTAAAGCAAAAGGTTTGATTCCCAATATGATCTCTAACTCGCTTTAAGCGTCCTCCGGTCATCGTTTGATCTCCGGTATCTACCAACGTGACTCGCCAGGGTTCAGCATAGCCACAATGCACATTCATTTGGTTAAACCGCATATCAAATGTGACATCAGACATATGTAAGAAGTAATTGGCAAAATACTCCTTAATTACGTAGCCTTTATAACCACAGCAGATAATGAAATCGTTGATTCCATAAGCTGAGTAAATTTTCATAATATGCCACAGCACGGGTCGCCCACCTATTTCCACCATCGGCTTCGGTTTGATTGTGGTTTCTTCCGTGAGTCGAGTTCCAAGCCCTCCAGCCAGTATCACTGCTTTCATGCGATCGCCTCATTTTTTATGAAGATGAATCTATATCTTTAGATAGATTCATGTATAATGGGAATGTATTCTTAGTTTGCAGAATTTATTTTTTCTAATTAAATATTCTAAGCGGAAAATTCTAAGATATCTGTAAAGATACGGTAAACAAATAGAGGAACTTTATTAAAACTTTAAAAAGTTGAGCCTCTAGTAGTTTTAGACTTTAAACTGATAAAAACAGCAAAAAAATCGCAAAATTGGCTGGTTTTGCGATTAGATTTTATAGACTAGAGCAGTTACCCAGAAGATTGCCGATAGGATACTAACGATAACTATGCGATCGATAACTAAGTGATTGAAGATAATCTGCCAAAAGCGATCGCGCAAATTCCACTGAGCATCAATCCCACTCCTACCCAATCAACCGGGGAAACTTTCTCTTTGAGAATCACTGCCCCGGCAATCGTCGTCGCCACCACCGTTAAGCCAATCACTACTGGATAAGCAACTGACAAATTAAACTTCCCCAAAACTAAAATATAGAAAACTGTACTGAGACCGTAAACTAAAATCCCACCCAGCAAATAAACATTTAAGGGATTCTGACCGGCTCCCAATTTCAAAAATGTTTGTGCAAGAGTATTTAAGCCAACGGTCAGCAGAATTAAAACAGGAAACAAAAGATTAGCTAACATAAATAAAGGCAATTTTTCGGATATTCAGCTGGCTTAAGCTAGAATCGCTTAATAAAAAGAATCAAAATCCCAAAGCTCACGCTCGTTAGGCCACGGCGTTTGGACTCGTTTTCCCAAGAGTTTTTCCCACCATCGAAAGGGATGAGGAAGTGTGGCAACTTGGATGCTAGCACAGCCGCTTAGCCACGCCCCCAACACATCTGTATGACGGCTATCACCAATAACGACAACTTGTTTCGGTTTAAGCCGCATATACTTGATAGCTTTACGGAAGGCGAAAGGGAAGGGTTTTTTGGCTGGGTTAATCGCTGGAATCTCTAAACGATGTGACCAAGCCTTTACCCGATACCGGCGCTTGCCATTCGAGAGAATGAAAAATTGAAATCCTTGTAATTTTGCCTGTTCAATCCAAGCTTCGGCACCAGGAGACACGTAGCGATCGTCTTCAGAAACAATGGTATTGTCTAAATCGATAATAATCCCTTGAATTCCGCAAAGCTTTAGCCAGTCAAGCTCTATCGCTGCCAAGCTGTACGCTTCTCGCGGAAAACTGTAAAGTCCTGGGTTGACAGCCGGTTTTTTGGATTTCTGTTTAACAGGGCGGGAAAAAAACAGAGCCATTCGGTTTAACATTTGGTCGCTTCACTCACAGCCAAAACAAGTTCGGAGACTAACAAACCAAAAATTACTCGATTAGCCCTTGACGTTTCAGGAAGAGAATGACAAAGCTGGTAATAATCCAAGAAAGTACCGTCAGGAGAATCGGCAAGTCTTTTAATAAAATTTCCTCCGGACGCTCAGTCTGCCCTCCTTCATCATCGATATCGCTTTTCCGAGCGATTTCTTGCGGATCGCTCAGTAGCTGATAGCGAAAAACCCCGTATAAAACAAAGGGTAATGTAACTAACATCCAAGGTGTTGATGCTCCACGGACTTGAGGCCCGGAACTCCAGATGGCGTAGGTCATGACTGCGCCGGTTGTCACCGTATTTTCCATGCGGCTGAGTAGAGGCAACGAGTAGCGCTTTAGTACCGACCGAGTCTTGCCTCCTCTAATTGACAATAGTCGCAGTTCTGCTTTGCGCTTTTCCACACCCAGAAACAAAGCCAGCATAGCAGTACACAGGAGAAACCAGGGGGATAAAACAATGTTTGTTGCAGCAGCACCTGCATAGGCTCGCAAGACAAAACCCATTGCGATCGCAATAATATCCAAAATCACAGTCCGCTTCAGCCGCAGGTTATAGGCGATTTGCAGTAGTGCGTATGCGGTGATGGTTGCTCCCAAGTAGGGCGATCGCAACCAGCCGACAATTAAACCAGTAGCCAACAAACAAACTGCCATTATCATCGCCGCGGGCACACTGACTAAGCCTGCGGCAATAGGTCGCTTACTCTTGACTGGATGTAGACGGTCAGCTTCTACATCTGCAATGTCATTGAGTAGATAGAAACTACTCGAAGTCAAACAGAACAAAGCAAACGCCAGTAAAGAGCCTAGTAAGGATTCCAGATTAATACTGAAAGCAAACAAGGGCGCTGCAAAAACAATCAGATTTTTAGTCCACTGGCGTGGTCTTAAAGCTTTAATATAAGGAAATTTTATAGGACTAGCCGCTAGCTCAGTTGAACTTTGCTTAAAACTGGGAGAGCGGGGCATTTTCATTTGCTTTTAAACCTCTATTTATGATAAAAATCAATTTTTGGAAGGTAGATTCACTGCAAAACTTAGCTTTAAGTACCCTGGCTTGTCGTAAACACTAAAGTCAACAACGCCACTGTTTAAATGGCTCTTACTTCCAAGCTATGGATGCATCTGCAAGGTAGTCAATGATTTTCGATTTTAGAATCTCAATACTCACTCTACTCAGCCACTTACCAAGCCCTTCAGAAAGCAGGCAAACCGGGTTATTTTTAGGCAATCACCTCAGAATTCTCATTAAGAGTAGCTTTTTGTCTAAGTACACTCGTGTGAGCCGAGAGATAAGAAAAAGTTTAATCGCTTCTTCCGTAACGATTTTAGTCGGAAAAGCATCAATTGCCTATCAAGATTCCGTAAATATACAGTTTTTTATATAAAGACTTCGCAAAGAAGGCAATTTCTTACCTGAATGCCTATTGTGGGAGAGCATCTGAGGACAGCACGGAAGTAAGCCGCTCAACCGTATAATCATCAGTATGTTAACTAGGCTCTGATAATTTAAAAGGCTATTTGCGGCACATCACCGCTTATCGTTGCTAATCAATAACTACGTGATGTTATTTGGAAAGTTATCCTTACTCTCTTTTGTCTCGGTGGTAATAATTATGTAGTGAAAAGGTAAATATAGCGGTTCTTATACGAGTGAGGTACACCAAAAACCAGTATTATCAAGCTTTCCAGTCTTGAGACTGTATCTCACACGACCGAGAACCGCTATATATAAACTAAAAATACTTTCATTTTTAGACTTTGCTGTGGTTATTTATTTGCATCGGCAAGTAGTTATCTTAACAGTTAGCATAATCTTTAATTGAAATCGATTTTTAGAGTCTATCTCATATTAAATGCTATAAATTTTAAAAAATATCAAAACTTTTAGTAATTATGCTTACTTCTAGACCTGACTGCCCTCGTTGTGGTTCTAACCATATTGTTAATAATGGCAGAATTCACAATAAAAAACCTAAAGAGAAATGTCAAAATTGTGGTAGGAAATTTATTGAAAGCCCTAACAACAAGATCATTGATAAGCATACGTTAGATTATATTTACAAAATGTTGCTGGAAAACATTCCTTTAGCAGGAATTGCGAGGGTGACTAGCGTTTCTAAAAAATGGCTTCAAAATTACGTTAATACTAAATATGCTTCAGTTCCTCAACAGGCAAAGGTTTCAAGCAAACATATATATAAATTAAATATCGAATGTGATGTACGCGAAGCGTTGCCGAAGGCTAACTTGGTCATTCGTTAATCATCAAGGTAATAAGCAGTGGATTTGGTTAGCATTGGATAAAAAAACCAGGGAAATTGTCGGTTGTTATATTGGCGACCGCAGTGAACAAGGGGCTAGAGGATTATGGAATTCTCTCCCATCAATTTATCGGCAATGTGCTGTTTGTTATACAGATTATTGGGCGGCTTATGAGCAAGTTATTCCAAGCAAACGGCATAAAGCCGTGGGTAAAAACAGTGGGATGACCAACCATATTGAGAGATTTAATAATACGATACGTCAAAGAATTTCTCGATTAGTTAGGAAAAGTTTGTCTTTTTCTAAAAAGTTAGAAAATCACATCGGGGCTATATGGTATTTTATCCATCATTATAATGCGTTGCTATCTATGTAAGAATTCTTTCACTACATATTTACCACTACCAATTAAAGATTATGCTAACTGTTAAGATAACCACTTGTCGAGGCAAATAAATAACCACAGCAAAGTCTAAAAATGAAAGTATTTTTAGTTTGTACATTTACCTTTTTATCACATATTTATCACCACCCGATTAAGTAATTTAACATCCTATACAATTTGACACTCATTCTTTTGGCAAGTCATCTTCAACTTTATCTAAAATTTTGGTCACAACTTCTTGATATCGAGTTAGGCTAAAAGTTTTCAACGTCTTCAGGCGAGTCTCTTCCCAGTCCACAGTAGGGGCTGTACCATTAATGATTGCAAGAATTGCTTGAGCTATCGATTCACCTGTCGGTTCGCAAGTCCAAAAGTCTACTTCTGGGTTAAAGAATTCTTTTATACCAGGAGAACTCATATTCAAAGTTGGGATTCCCATTGCTAGGGATTCGACTAGTTTGTTGGGGGTTGCACTATTACGCGCCCTTTCGTTATCACCAAATAGACCCAAGGCTAAGTCGCAGTTTTCTACTAAATATTTAGGGAGGGATTCATCAGAAAACTTTAAATCTTTTCTAAGAAAAACGCGATCGCTTAGTTCATTTTGCTTAATTTTTTTTTCGTAGGCATGAAAGCGTTCTGTATATCCCGAACCATCGGCACCAAATAAATTACAGGTAAAGGGTATTTCTTTTTCCTTCAAAATTTTCATAGCGTGTAATATATTATCTACTCCGTGCAGAGGAAGAAGTGTTCCCCACCAACAGATATTTAAAATACCATCCTGCATGAATTGTCTTTTAAGGGTTTGTTTGGCTTCGGTAAATAAAGGAGCAATAAAAACTTTATTTGGATCGAGTTCAATGTCTAAAACTTTTGCCCAGTAGGCAAGTTCATAAGTGGATAGATGAATAAGATAATCTGTTTTAGTAAACGCTAATCTATCTTTTTTTAATATTTTTTTGGCTGCGTTACTTCCTTCCTGGATATCATCCTTATTTCTTACATAAGTGTCATACATTGATATATAAGGTTCTATGACAAGTTTATTTTTAAAGAGTCTTGACATCCACAAAGCACTTTGAATAAAATTAGCACTCATGGGCAATACGTAGATTACGTCTGCCAAAGCAGCTTTTACAAAAAGCTCTATGATATAAAATTTGGAGAAAACTTTGCGAATAAATTGAGTAAAAAATGTTTGTTTTCCTCTTCCTCGGAGATAAAAGTCTGGATAGACGAAGGAAACATAGTATCCAGAATCCAACAAAAATTTAATTAAATTTTCGCACCGATAAGCTCCATGTACATTTCCATAGAGCAAAACCTTTATTTTCTGCTGCTTAAAAATTGCCATTGTTGATGCGGCTACCCTTTTCTAAATACAGTTCGGCTAGGTAAAAATTGGCACGTCTATGCCAATTTCAGTTCAATAGTCATTCTTATGAGCAATTGAGCCTGGTTAAAAGTAGTTAAATGTAAATGAGGCTTAGCTTAATAAAATTATTAAACAGAAGTTCCCCGAACTACTTAGTTACCGAAGTTGACATCCCTACTGATTTTTCCAGGTTAAAAATTTTATTTTGCATACTCTTTTTCAAGAAATAAAAGGGACTCACTAAACTGCTCAAGAAAAATTCCATTTCGCAGGCAGCAACTAGGTCAGTTTTCAACTTGCCTCTATATTTAATCAATTGAAGAATCGCTCGACGCAGATTTCCTAAAAGAATTCTGGTAATAATCACAGGCTTTTGCCAATTATTAGCATTAATCATTCGGAGCTGACAAATACTTAAGCCTACCCCCCGAATCAGGGTGATTAAATAATCTTTCTCTAGCCGCCACTTGGGAATTTGATGATAAATACACATTTCGGGGTTGTACCAAATTTCCCACCCAGCACGTCCGATGTAGAGTAGTGCTTCAAAATCTTCTCCTTTTGCTGCCAAAGATGACCCAACTGGCCCCTGGAGAGAAAGTTGAGCGGGAACGGTGTCTAGCCAAACTTGTTTTTGGACAACTAATCCGGCTCCTGGAGGAAGGCTTAAACTTTCCGGATCGTATAGATTAGCTTTTGAACCCCGTTCTTTCAGTGCCAAAAAAGATTGTATTCTTTCAAAATTTTGTGGCGGATAAACTTCAAATTCTCCTTTGATCTGCCCTCCAAAAGCACCCGCCTTGGGATGAGATTTTCCGAAGGAGTAGGCTGCTGCTACCCAATTAGGGTTCGGAAAATTATCATCATCCAAAAAACCAATAAAAGTACCTCTGGCTTCCTGAATAGCGCGTAATCTTGCAAACACTGCGCCTTGCTTTGGCTCAAAGTAATAGATGAGCGGATATGCTTGAGGCCAATTAGATTGATATTCTTGAATGATTTTAGCGGTGTTGTCAGTGCTATTGTTATCGACAACAACAATTTCCCAAAAAATCTGCTCGGTGCCCGTCTGCGATCGCAATCGCTCCAAAACAGTTGGTAGAAGCTTTTCTCCGTTGTAAGTGCGAATTGCTACAGTAAAGTCCACGTTAGACATATTTACAAACCCTGATTGGAGTGCGGAAGTTTCCCTCACTGTAGCCGTGGATTAAGCTATCATCAACCCCACGGCTAAATTTTGTATCCAGTCCGATTTCAAATTTAACCTTCCTGACTTATGGAGCGGTAGATACTTTTTTATCTACCAGTCCTGGTAAGGCATTCATGTCTTCTCTCAAGCCAAATATTTTAGCTTGCCCAATTTCTAAGTATTTATTTTTTAAAAGGAAAAAGGGACTAATCAAACTAGATAACAGTAGTTCCCATTCGCAAGCCGCAATCAAATCTCTTTGGCGATCTCCTCGATATTTAATCAGGTGAAGCATCAGCCTGCGGAGATCGTTGAACAGGTAAGCTGGAAAAGCGACAGGTCTTTGCCAGGTCTTAAGACCAAGCATCCGAATGTGATACCGGCTTAAACCCACGCAACGCATGAGAGAAATCAGGTAATCTTTTTCCAATCGCCAGCGGGGAATTTGATGATAAACACGCATTTCGGGGTTATACCAAATTTCCCAACCCGCCCGCTGAATATGCAATGTGGCTTCTAAATCTTCACTAGCTAATTTAGCTTCTCTGCCCTTGTGATTGAGGACGAGACGCTGGGGAACGTTCTCCAGCCAAGTTTGTCTGCGAACCACTAATCCAGCTCCTGGAGGTAGGATTCTCTTGCGCGGTTCGTAGCGGCTAGCGTTCGCGCCTCGATCTACTAATGCCAAGAAACAAGCGATTTTTTTAAAATTCTTTGGTGGCTCAATTTCAAAATTTCCCTGGATTCGGCTACCGTATGCACCTGCTTCGGGATGCGCTTGACCAAAGGCATAAGCAGCCGCAACCCAGTTAGAGTCAGGCAGGTTGTCATCATCTAAAAAGCCTATCAAAGTGCCTCTAGCTTCTTCAACAGCCCGTTGTCGTGCAAATGCTGCACCCTGCTCAGCTTCCAATGTGTAGTGTAACGGAGCCGTTTCTGACCAGTTGGCTTGATAGGCTTGAACAATTTTTGCTGTCTTGTCGGTGCTGTTGTTATCAACAACAAGAATTTCCCAAGAAAAGTGTTCGGTATTGATCTGCTCTCTAAGACGATCGAGAACTTCAGGTAAACGCTTTTCACTATTAAAGGTGGGAATGGCTACTGTAACGTCAACCATAAGTTTTGACCGTTTTTTTGAGAGATAGATGCCGATGTTGTATTAGTACTTGAGGTTTAAAAACACCAACTTCAAAACGAGGCAGGTTGCTAACGCTACCTACCGCTTTGGCGCTTTCTGCCGAATTGCGTGGGGGACATCAAGCGTCTGAGGATGCCTTTAATTCTTCTCCGTGATACTACTTAAGTAGACTCGCAATAGAGCGGTTGCTTCGTTGAGCGATCGCTCTTTTATGGTGGTCAACCTCAGTTACCTTGGTTAAACTACAGGATTAACTCAGGGTTTTTACGGAAAAGTTTATTGAATATTTCTGAAATCTTACCCGATCCTTCCGGATTTATCTCTGCAAGGGTAAGTAATTTTACGCGATCTTTAAATTAATGGGGTTTTACAGGAACTCCTGTGAAGCTTAGATAAAGTTAGTCTAAAAACGCCTTGATTTCCACTCAAATTTTTTAGAAATATACGTACGTAATATCATCAGTCTTAGGAAATAAGTATAATTTTTTAATTGAGGGTTTTCGAGGAGATTTGTATATTCCAGAATGGCGAGTGAGCGGATCAACTGGCTAAATTCTCGTGGTCTTGGCGGTGGCCTTCAGCCATCGTCTGGCAGTGAGGATGCGATCGGGCTGAGCTGGTGATGTGCATCACCAGGCACGACTTAATTCCCTCGTTCCGCTAAAATATTTGGAATAAGTAAATGCTTAATGTCTTTGAGTTGGAGGGTGCGGCTTCTCCCCTCAAAATGTGCTGAGTGTCGAGCCTTTATTAGGATTCACTCAGTTCTCAATCCCGAACAAACTGGGGTGTAGGTCGCGCAAGTATTTGATGAATTCACAAGACCACCAATTTACACCAGAACAATCTCAGTCACCGCCAGAACCCGTGCCGCAGCTCAAGCGCACCGTTCATCCAGACAGCCTGAAATTTATGAATATGGCAAAAGAGATTCTCGATAGCCCAGCCGTTCAACAAGCTGTTGAGGGTGAAAAGCAAAAAGCCAAAGATGGGAACTCATAGGTGATTGAAGAAAAGTAGGGACATAGGCATTGCCTGTGTCCCTACGAGGACTGACGATTGACGATTCCCCATTACCAAGCCCTGGATAATGGGTAATTTGTATCTGAGATTCAGTGGTTCAGTACCCAGTTGACGAGAGTGCGGACACCATAACCCGTAGCACCGGAATTGTTGACCCCGTTCTCTTTATCCGCCCAGACGGGACCCGCAATGTCGAGGTGCGCCCAAGGTGTCTCTTGGATAAACTGTTTCAAAAAGAGGGCAGCCGTAATCGAACCACCCGGACGAGGGCCGGTATTTTTCAGATCGGCAATCGGGGACTTGATGCCTTCAAAGTATTTCTCTTCCATCGGCATCCGCCACAGCTTTTCACCTGCCTTTTCCGATGCTTGCAGCAACTCTTGAGCAACTGTGTCATCAGGGGTAAACAACCCAGCGATATCATCGCCTAGGGCAATGACACAAGCACCCGTCAGTGTGGCTAAATCGACAATGGCATCAACGCCGAGTTTTTCCGCAAATACCAGCGCATCGGCTAAAGTCAATCGACCTTCCGCATCCGTGTTGTTCACTTCAATCGTTTTGCCGTTGGATGCCTTGAGGATGTCGCCTGGGTGCATGGCGTGACCGCTGATCATATTCTCAGTCACTGCTGAGATAAAGTGAACTTCGACATCTGGTTTGAGTTGACCAATCGCGTTCGCCGCACCGAGGGTAGCCGCAGCACCCCCCATGTCCATTTTCATGGTTTCGATGCCGCTACCCGCGCCCTTAATGTTCAGTCCACCCGAATCGAAGGTCAGACCCTTGCCGATGATTGCCAATTTACGGCGGGGCGTGCCTTCCGGCTTGTAGGTGAGATGGATAAACTTCGGCGGCATATCGGAAGCTTTGGCAACACCAAGGAACGCCCCCATGCCCAATTGTTCGCACTCTTCTTGTTCCAGAATTTCCAACTGGAGGTTGTGATTAGAAGCGATCGCTTGTGCCGTTTGAGCCATCGTTATCGGAGTGCATTCATTCGGCGGTGCAGCAACCAGTTCCCGCGCCAGAATCACGCCCGAAGCTAGGAATTGAGCGCGAGTAATAGCTTCTTCCTGACCTGCCAATCCGAGTAAATCCACCCGCTCTAGCAGTGGCTCCTTATCCTCCGGTTCTGACTTAAAGCGATTATCCTTATGAAGAGCCAGTAATATCCCTTCAGCGATCGCCCCAGCCGTTGCATCAGGAGCCTGATTCCACACCGGCAGGCTAATCCCCAGGATTTTACTCTTTTCCTTCTTCGCTAACCGCGCGATCGCTGCACCGATTCGCCGCAGAGTGTCCGGTTGAAAAGCCTCTGCTTTCCCCAGTCCTACCAGAATAATTTTCCGAACCGGGCTACCGGCACCCACGCGGGTGACAGCACTACTTCCTTCTTTTCCCTTAAATTCAGTTTCTGCAATCAGTTCGTTCAGCGTACCGGACAACTTCTCATCCAACACCGCTAAATCGTCTGTCACCTCCACCGCGTCCTCAAAAAACCCCAGGGCGAGAGCGTCCCCAGTCCAGTCCAAACGTGGCGTATCAATCGCTCGAATATCCATCCCCGGCTCTTACCTTAAAGCATTTGTACCTGTACAGTATTGCTCAAAAATCATCAACAAGACCCGTCCGCCCACCCGCGTAACTCGTCCCCGGTAGATACACTTTATAGGAATACTCTTTTTGAAAATCATCCAATTGGACTTAGGAGCAGATTGATGGTTTCAAAAGCTAAGGGAGAACCCCAACCTCTTTCGTCGCCATCCAATGCGCCAGTTCCTAGGAACCAGTCAGTAGCCCGCCCCGATCCGAGCGTGCTACAGCAGAATCTCCAGAGACAGTTTAATCATCATTCCTCTGCACGCGGTGAACTGACAATGCCGTGCGTGCCATCAATGCTAGATTATGCACTCAATCGCCTAGAGCGGCTGTTTGAGGCGATTGGTCGCCAACTCTCTCCCGAAGAACTGCAAAAATTGCGCGATTTGATTGCATCTAATATTCAAGAAGGTTTTCTGGCTTCTCCTCATACCCGATTAGTCATTAAGTACGAACCCGATCCCACTTCCTTAAATAACCTCAACTGTAACGTCTCAACCAGGATTTTATCGGTTGCTCAGGAGTACCAGCAGTGGATTCAGAACCGAGAGCCGCCCCTATTTGGGAGTCATCCAGACGCGAAAGTCATGGCAACGGCTGCCCAATTAGGAGATCCAGCGCGGAACCCAATTTTGGATGTGGGAGCCGGAACGGGTCGCAATAGCCTTCCCTTGGCTCAAAAAGGCTACCCAGTTGATGCCTTAGAACTGACTCCCGGTTTGGCGGAACAATTGCTAAATGCCGCAGTTGCGGACAATTTACCGATTCGAGTCATCCAGGGTGATATCCTCGACCCCCTGGTGAGAATGCGACCGGCTTATTACAAATTTGCAATTGTGGCGGAAGTCGTGTCTCACTTTCGGGATAACGATCAAGTCCGCTTACTTCTGGCGAAAATGTGCGATGTTATCCAAGGTAGCGGTCTGTTGCTGTTCAACCTCTTCCTAGCTGTGGATGGATATGAGCCAAACGAGCGGGTGCGGGAAATGTCGCAGGTAGCCGGATCGTATATTATGACGCGATCGGAGCTGAAGCTAGCGATGGAGGACTTACCTCTGGAAATGCTGTCGGATGAGTCTGTGCTTGACTATGAGCGCACTCACCTTCCGCCAGAGGCATGGCCCCCGACCAATTGGTTTGTATCCTGGACGAGCGGACGTGACTTGTTTCCCATTCAAGAAACTCCTCCGATGGAGCTGCGTTGGATTCTCTGTAGACGGTACTAACGGAATACAAGGTTTTGCCCTTTTTGGGTTGGTAAGGATCGATGCTAAAGCTTGCACAGAAAAATAAAATTTTGCTAGGTGTTGGAGCCGGACTACTGGCGTTAGTTGCTGGGGCAACGTTGTCAGTCCCGCAATTGACCAGTTGGCTAGAGAAATTAACACCGAACGGTCAGTCCCCCGATCAAACCGTCTGGAGTCAAGGGAGTCAATCCAGAAGTTCTGTTTTGCCATTGGCGTCCCTACCAATGGCACAGCGGGGCGCACAACTCGAAGCGATCGCTAATGGCACCCCATCCCCAGAACGCAATCGTGCCCGCTATCTGTTGGCGAGCGATTTGATAGAACAACAGCAGCCGAAAAAAGCGATCGCGTCTTTGGAAGGATTGGAGGTAGATTATCCAGTTCTTGCCCCTTACGTCGCCCTGAAACGCGCCCAAGCTTACCAAGTTGCTGGAGACCAAGCAAAAGCCGCAGCAGCTTGGCAGAATTTGCTCAAAAGTTATCCCGATCATCCCGTCGCCGCAGAAGCGTTGTTTGTACTGGGGCAAAATAATCCCAAGTACAGAGAACAAGCGATCGCTCAGTTCACAAGCCATCCCCGCACCCTAGAAATTGTGCGTTCTTCCCTGAAGAAGAATCCCAATCAGCCTAGATTGCTCTTACATTTAGCCAAGAATACCCCAGGCGACCCCAGTATTCTCCCCAGTCTGGATCGGCTGGTGAGTTCCCATGAAGCGGCACTCAAACAGCAAGGAACCGGACTCCTCAAGCCAGAAGATTGGCAAGCGATCGCTTATAGCTACTGGGAAAACGGTCAGTACCGCAAAGCCGGACAAGCCTACGCCAAAGCCCCCCGCACCTCCCTCCATGCCTACCGAACTGGGCGCGGACTCCATCTGGGGGAGAAACAAACCGAAGCGAAAATTGCTTATCAACAGATGATTCAGCAATTTCCCGATGCCAAAGAAACCGGACTCGCTTTGAGGCGTCTGGCTTCTTTAGCATCCCAGCCACCGGAAGCGATCGCCTATCTCGACCTCGTTATCCGCAAATTTCCCGATGAAGCCGGTGAGGCACTCCTCGCCAAAGCCGCCATCCTCGATCGTCTCAACAACGCCAAATCAGCCGCACAAGCTCGTCAATTGCTACTCGCTAAATATGGCAGTTCCGATGTCGCGGCAGAATACCGCTGGAAAGTCGCCCAAGCCAAAGCGACTCTAGGGGATTTCTTAGGGGCTTGGCAATGGGCGCAGCCAATCGCCAACCAAAACCCCGATCATATTTTGGCTCCCAGAGCTGGCTTTTGGGTCGGTAAATGGGCAGCCAAACTAGGGCGTCAGAAGGATGCGAAAGCCGCTTATGAACACGTATTGGCGAAATACCCCCAGTCTTACTATGCGTGGCGATCTGCCGTCTTGCTGGGCTGGGACGTTGGAGACTTTACCACCGTCCGTCAATTGTCCCCGCAGGTGGTGCGACCCGACGAGCATCCCATTCTCCCTGCCGGGTCTGAAACGTTGAAGGAATTGTACCAACTCGGTCAAAAATGGGATGCTTGGACGCTCTGGCAGGCAGAATTTCAGAACCGAATGCAGCCAACCGTTGCCGAACAATTTACCAACGGCATCATCCAGGTGGGATTGGGCAATCACCTGAAAGGAATGAATCTGGTTTCGACTCTAGAAGACCGAGAAACACCCGAAGAGCAAGCTGAATACAAAACAATCCGCAAACAACCCATTTACTGGCACACCTTGTATCCGTTCCCGTTCTTGGAAATTATCGAAAACTGGTCGCAACAGCGCCAGCTCAATCCCCTGCTTGTCACCGCCCTGATTCGGCAGGAGTCCCGATTTGAACCAAAAATTCGTTCGGTAGCAGGTGCAGTTGGCTTAATGCAGGTAATGCCCGGAACCGGCAAATGGGTGGCAGAAAAAATTGGTGTCAAACAATTTAACACCGAAAATCCCAACGATAACGTGAAGTTGGGCACTTGGTTTTTAGATTTTACCCACAAGGAATACAACAATAATTCCTTGTTAGCGGTTGCCAGTTACAATGCGGGTCCCGGCAATGTGTCGAAATGGTTAAAAACAAAAGGACCGTCTATCGACCCCGATCAATTTGTTGAAGAAATTCCCTTTGAGGAAACTAAAGGCTACGTCAGACAGGTGTTTGGGAATTACTGGAATTACCTCAGATTGTACAATCCACAGGTTGCCCAGTTGGTTGCTAAATATTCAGATGGTCAGCCGACTGCACTTAAAAATTAACAAATACTTCTTGCAAAAATCTTTTTAATCGTGTAGGAATACAAATTCTTTAGCCTCTCGTCAGGCTTTACTATTTTTGCAAGAAGTTTCCTGCATCCTGAAAAATTGAAGAATTTTTCAGCGTTTCTGGGTAGCTTCTAGCAGGTGATATATGCAGCTATCCAGTTATTACCTAAACATCCGGATGTCTACTCTCTCCTGGGGGATTTCCTCCCGGATGAGAGGGGATAGTATGAGTTTTTCTGGAATTTATGTTAATGAATTTTGAACACCGATGTTCTCTACAGAAGCGATCGCTTGCTGCCTGAAATTTCCGGGTGCGATCGCTGTCGGGGATCATTTATATTCGGCTGTTCGCTTAAATGGATTATCCTGGTTTAAATACAGTTCCCTGTCAATGGCTGCTCAATGGAGCAGTCAGAGACGGAGCAAAATGGCACATCTACCAGCGAATTCAAAGAGTTTTGTGCTAGTGCTGCTGAATTAATCGCAGCACCAGCAGCGATCGCTTTGTAGGAGCTGTCTAATTTCAACGTTTATTGTTTAGTTCCATAGGCATGATGACCGCGAATCAAGCTACCGGAACCCACGCGCATGATGGCACTGCTACCCACTTTAAAATTAGGCTCTGAAATTAAAGGCTACAAACTCCTCACGCTCTTCTCATCTTTCAAATTTAGAATGCTGGTCAATTCCATCGCTTCCTTAAATCATCCAATTGCCAGGGGATCTCCCTCAAGTGCAAACGCGGCGTATCAGTCACGCTCTGCTTCCATTCTTTTTTTCTCTAAAGGATTTTTATCCATTCGTGATTGAGAGTCAATGAGCCGCAGGTTACGAGAAAGATGGCTTGTAAGTTAATACGACCGATTGGGTCTTCTATCTGGAAAAAGCGAATAACAAGATCGGCGTTACTGAAATGCCAGATAGAGAGAGCAATGTCCGTCGCAAGGAGGTTACATGAGGAAGTCACGTTCGATTTTTGCTCGGAGAAAGTCACAGTTTAGTTTTTCCCGATCTCATCAATCCAGACGGAAAAATAAAATAGCGATCGCTGCTGGTGTGGGACTAAGCGCAATTCTGTTGGGAGCAAGCTTTTTGCCAACCAAGTATGGTACCTGGTTGGAAAAAGTAGTGGGTTGGGTGCCGATGCATGGGTACGGCAGTTTCTTGATGGCGGAAAATCAGAACGACAATTCTGCGGTTGAGTCTTTAATCTCGCTACCCCCAAAAAAGCGGGCTTCACAACTAGTACCTTGTCAAGCTTGAATTGATGGGTAAAGACGCTTGAGCTTAATGCGAGCATCAGCGGTAGTAAATTGCCAATCAATTTTTCGAGAATCTAGATTTCGTTGTTTT
>NZ_JACJTV010000032.1 GCF_014698845.1 Coleofasciculus sp. FACHB-1120
TCCACAAATTTCACGGTCGGTTTTGCGGCGCGTGGCTCTGTCATAGACGGGTTCTGGCTTCTAGCAGTTTTACCCCATTATCCTCCTCCTAGAGTGACAGAAGAGCGCTATACATCCTCAGTCCTTCACGATCGGCATTACGACCTAACACATTTCGATAAATTCTATTGATGTTACTGGAAACGTTTGACCGATTGCGGCGATAGTCATAACTGCCATCCCGGCGATCGCGTCGATAGTCATAATCGTCATTCCGGCGATCGCGTCGATAGTCATAATCGTCATTCCGGCGATCGCGTCGATAGTCATAATCGTCGTTACGGCGATCGCGTCGATAGTCATCATCCCGGTCATAATCGTCTTGTCTTGACGACTCTCCTCGATCCCAACAAATCCCCAAAAAGCAGGTTTGCTCCCTCCGCCCTCTGTTAGGCTCAGCTGAGGCAGGATTTGCTGATAGGACGACTGGAGCGATTATCAGTGCAGATAGTACAGTAACTGTAGCAGCAGACTTGAGAGAGCGTGCTGTGGTATCCAGAGTTCCAATTTTCATAATTTTCCCCTCAAGGAAATTTAAAAGTCAGAGAATATTTTTCTTTGTGGCATATATTCGCTCTATTTTCCGGGTCTCAACTTCCTACGATGGAATAACCCAATTGGGTGAGATCAGTTAAATTTCGCCAGAGAAAATTTCCTCGAAACAAGCCAAGGTGGAGTTCCGAGAATTGCCTTATGACAAGTGGGAAATCTCTAAACGATCGCGCGGATACCGGATTAAGCTAGATAAATAAATACGATCGCAAATCGTCTAATTTTGTTCCCGCTGCTAACCATAAATTTGGGAAAATGCGAGCTTTTCAACTGGACAAGGAACGACAGCCAGATGAGAGCGATCGCATCCTGTTAGCAGAGAGCAATCCTTGGGCGGTGAAATGCCAGCAGTTCAGATACCCGACGCCGAGAGAAAAATCGGGTATCTCGCATTCACGAATCATTTAGGATTGCTAGATAAAGGCAGACCCAATGAAACAGCGAAAAATAACCACCGATTTGGTATCGAACTTTTACTTCTTAAAGCTTTATCAGTTTCCTATCATCTATTCATCTGACTGGAGAAAATCTCGATGCCTAAAGCCAGCATTTGTGTTGATGCCAAAACACCCGAACAAGAGTTACTCAAGGAATGGATTCAGAAGTGGAAAGGCAAAATCCGATACTTGTCCAATAACGAAGGGTGCGGCTGCTGTAATGACTTATATCAGGTAGATGCTCCAGCCGAGGTACTGAATGAACTACCTGCCAAAGTCTTTGCTTCTAGCGAATGGTCAAACTGGTCGCCAAAGCCACAAACAACTCGCTAACAGGCGCTACCTCAGACTGCGTAAATCTTCTACTAATACTAAGTACCAGCTTTCGGTAGCAGATAGACTTAATCGTTAGTACAAGCGTTTATTTTTAATTCCTGCTATTTAGTAGCAATAGACTAATGGAGATATGAAATATTTTTTTGCAAAAGTCAATAATTTCAGAGATAGTCGTAGTAATTACGATTAGAACAGATACTGAATAATCAAGCTTTACATCCAGACGCTAAAATTCATTAACCAGCGCCAGCCGTCCCCGACGAATCGCATAAAGCATTCGGTTCAATAAAAGTTGTTCATCTTCGCTGAGAGAATTTTCGAGCAGTGCTGTTCTGAGTACACAACGGTCTGTAATCGTTATCTTCCGGGATTCAGCCACTTTTGCAGATAAGTCAATGATGGCAGAGGGTAAAAGACAGGCTTGAGAAAAAATTGAAGGATTCATGGTTAAGATTGCTGTTATTTGATATTCAGGTTATTCCTTTAAAACAGCACCTAACTCAATCTATAGCTAGAGATTTAATATTATTGAGATTACAGCTCAAGATAGAAGTTTAGTCTTCGCCCAAAACGTTGAATCATCCCTTTTTAGTAGGAATCGAGCTTTTGCTACTGAAGGAAGCAGAGCCAGCAAACACTTGGCTGATGTCAAGTATTTTGTCTTGTGAGTTGAGCGATCGCGCCTGTCAGAAATTGAAACAGTCAAGATTCTCCACCCACAAAACTCCCCTTACTTGGCTAACTCCGTATTAAACTCATTCACGGATCGTCGCTTCAGCTCCACCGATTCTGAGCGAGGTAACAAGTTAAACACTTCGCGGAAAACATCGTCTACTTTCTCAAACGCCACCGTACCCTTTTGGTTGAAAACAACTTCGCCCTTCTGGTTTAGCAAAACTGTTTGGGGGACAAGGCCTTCGTAGTAGTAGCCCGGTTCCGTAGGTGTAAAGTTGGATTGTACTGGAATCGAATCTACATCGATGGGGACGAAATCAGCGGCTCGACCATAAAAAGCTTGAAGCTGCGAAACGACGATCGCCTGTTGCTTGCAATCGCTGCTGTCGTCCACGTAGAACACCAAAAATGTCGGTTTATCTCCTTTAAGAGAATCTACAAATGCCACTCGCGGAGGAACCAGCGAGGCATTGCCGCCATAGAGGAGAAAAACATTTCCGTCAAAGTTGTCGTCGTTGATACCGGCTAAAGCTGATGGCGTCCCCAGCAGCAGTAGGCAGCTGAAAGAAACAACCAGCGTCAAGAAGCAACTCAAAAAAATTTGCCGCCAGGAACGGCGAGATGCTCTCAGAATCCTGATTTGAAGTTGTTGCAAGCGAAGAATCATACCAAAGTTGCTGTAGAAACCTTTTTTTCTTTCAGTAGTCCTTAAATTGTCTTTCCGTTCACCCGTTGTGGCTCCCGATTCTCTATGAAGTTCCCTGTTTTTCCAGTCACCCTACTAGGATTATCCCTGGTAGCCGGTAGCTTAGCCCTTACTTCCTTATCATTTATCTCTGAAGGTGTTCGAGCTGCGGTTAGTCCACGCTCGATAGAAGTCAAAGAAACGAATGGCACGGTAACAAGTCAAGGAAAGCCAGTGAAAGCTGGCGATCGCTTGCAAGCATCGGGTAGTCTCACTACCAACTTCGACGCCAGGGTTGTTTTGGCGATGGAGGATGGCATCGGTACAGTTCAGGTTTCCGAAAACACCAACGTGCAAGTCAAAACTTTAAAGACAAGTAAGGATGGTAGCAAACAAACGCGCCTTTATCTGGACAAGGGACAGGTCAACGCCAAAGTGCGACCTTTTACTAACCCTAACTCTAACTTTGAAGTGGAGACGCCTGGGGGCATTGCTGGGACGAGAGGCACAGAATTTGGCGTCACCGTCGGTTCCAATGGGAAAACTGGGCTTTCCACCATCCGAGGAAAAGTAGCCTTTAGTGCGCGGGGGAAAACAGTGTTGGTGGAGCCGGGGTATTCTGCTTTAATTGTTCCGGGACAGGCTCCGACGATTCCCAAGGTGACAACGGGCGACACGAGGCTGAAATTACAGGTTCTTTCGGTGACAGGCGATGGTCAAGTTCGAGTCACCGGAACGGTAGACCCGATCAATTTAGTGTTAGTGAATAATCAGATTGTGGATACGGGAGGCGAGGGACAACTCGATACCGTGGTGCCAATCCCGTCTAATCGGCAGCTGAGATTAGTCGTGCGGAATCCTTTGGGCAATCAACAAGTTTATGAATTAGAAATTCCGAATAGTGCGGGGACATCGGAGAATCCTGTGAATCAATAATTTTTATCGGATAGCGTTTCCCTCACCTTTTGAGTCCGAAAAGACGAGGCAGCAACCCACTAATTCTCGTTTCTAAGCTCTGATTAAAAACGAGAATTCGCTTGCAAAATCCTCCGCACGAGTGAGGTGAAAATTCTCAAGGGCATGAGTTACTGGAAAGGAACAAGTCGTTAAAGAACTTGAAAGCGCCAATACTGTGACGCGATCGCGTATCTCGTGATGCGATCGCGTTTTGTCTGAGTCCAGCTTGTAGCAGTTCTCACTCTTAGTGCATATATCCACACTCGTCACCTCACCCCCAACCCCTACGGTGTATACACATCTTTCATTAATTGGCAAAACGTTGATTGATCCCCCTAAATCCCCGCGCTATCGCGCCGCTACGCTAGAAAAAAGGGGGACTTTGACTTAATGCGCCCCCCTTTTCAAGGGGGGTTGGGGGGATCAAAACGGGACTTGCAAGTTCAAGAAGACTTGTGTATACACAGTAGCCTCGTTCAAGGGGAAGGACAGGGGTGGGGTTCGACCGGACTGCATCCAAGAATAGAGAATCGCGATAAATTCAGTATTCCATCAGGGGCATTTACCATCCGGTGAGCGTGCGGAACGCTTGGGAAAAGTCCGTATGTTTCCAGGCAAGCAATCACGATGGTTGATGTTTTTGATGGAATCAACGTGTTAATCAAAAATTGGTTAAAAAAAAATCAGCGTTTTATTTCTAGCAGTCAATCAATCGTTCCGGGCACGATCGTCGGTTTATTATCTGTCGGGTTATGGCAAATCGGGGCATGGCAACCCTTGGAACGGCTTGTATACACGACGCTGTTTCAAGCTCGTAGCGCCAGTATTTTACCGAAGACGAATTGGGATCAAAGGCTCGCGGTGATTGCGATTGACGATGCGAGTTTAAAGAAATACGGTAAATTTCCGTGGTCGCGCGATCGCTATGCCCAATTGTTGCAGAAGCTAGAACCAGCCCCTCCAGCAGTCATTGGGTTCGATGTGTTATTTGTCGATCCGGGCGCAGGGGATAAGAAATTTGCCAAAGCGATCGCTAAATCTGGCAATGTCATCTTGGCAACGGCTTGGGACAACCGAGGGCATCCCCTGGAAGTTTTACCCGAATTTAAACAAGCAGCACTTGGGGAAGGTCAAATTTGGCACAATCCCGACGCGGACGGCATTAGCCGACAGGCAGCCGTCTTTTTTGGCAGCAAACCCGCTCTCGGTTTAGCAATGCTGCTAGAGGCCCCAGAGGCGGTGTCCCTGCGTCATCTGGCTGAGGTTCCGAAGCGTAAAGATGTCTGGATTAACTGGCCTGGGTCAATCCAAGGTGTCTCCACCTATTCTTATGCCTCAGTCATGGAAGGCAAAGTTGACCCGAAAGCCTTCGCCAATAAGTTTGTTTTAGTCGGTGTCACGGCAACCGGGATCGATCGCTTGCGATCGCCTTACAATCAAATTCCCCCTACCGCTGGAGTTTATCTCCATGCTGCGTTAATTGATAACTTGCTGAACGACAAGCTGCTGCAAACGCTGCCTAAAACGGCAGTGATGCTATTTTTGTTGGGAATTGCCCCGATTATCAGCTGGCTGTTGTCAAAACAGGGAGTCTGGGGGCGAGTCGCGATCGCTATTTTGTTGCCGAGTGGTTGGGTAATTTTTGCCTTGAGTGCCTTTATCGACGACGGCTGGTGGTTGCCTATCGTCGCACCCGTAGGAACTGCGATCGCGGTTGGGATCGGTGTTCAGCTACGAGAACAATATGAAAAGCAGCAGCTGATGAGTTTATTTGCCAAGCACGTTGCGCCAGAAATGGCTCACCTCATTTGGCACCGGAAAGACGAAATTTTCCACAAAGGGAAGCTGCAAGCCCAAGAAATGATGGTCACGGTTTTATTTGCCGATATCCGGGGCTTTACCAGCATTTCCGAGAAACTACCGCCGGGGGAATTAATCGACTGGCTAAACCTGTTCCTAGACGCGATGACGGATTGCATCATGGATCGTGGCGGTGTGATCGATAAATATATTGGGGATGCAATTATGGCGGTTTTCGGGATTCCGTTTCCGCACACCACGCCAGAAGAAATTCAACAGGATGCCTTAAATGCGATCGCGGCAGGAATTGCCATGCAGGAACGACTCAAAAAGCTCAACCAGCGCTTCCAAAAAGCCAATAAGCCTACGATTGAGATAGGGATTGGCATTCACACGGGTCTCGTCGTTGCCGGAAGTGTGGGAGGTTCCCGACGCTTGAATTATTCAGTCCTGGGGGATACTGTCAATGTTGCTGCCAGACTGGAACCGATGAATAAAGAAGTGAAAATTGACAACCCCTATCAAATGATTGTCAGTGGCAGTACATTTGCTTATGCAAGCGATCGCTATCACGGGCCTGCTGTCCGCGCCATTCAACTGCGAGGGCGAGAACAGGCAACAATTATTTACTGCATCCAGGGAGAGAAGGTCAACTTGGCAGATCCAGCGGAAGCGATCGCGCCCCCATTGAATATTTCAGCCTAAAGCAGCACACCCAGCGTGAAATTTCTTTTAACTTCACAGTTTAAAAAGGATTTGTGCATCTACTCGCGATTAGCAGATATCTTGATTAAACCCACTTTTACACAACCCATCACTGACAACAAACTAACAGCTAATTTTCAAACTTTTCCGAGAATCAGTAAGTTGATTATATTAGCTGCGGTGAGTTGGATTATTTGGAATTTGCAAGGGTCAAGCGTGCAAGCATCGCCTTGTTCCGAGCTGCTGAATATATCACAAAGACCCGGTTTTAATACTCGTCAGGCAGGGAACTTAATCGTTCTGGGACGCCTGCCTAGATATCACTATGTGGTCGTGGTTCCCTCTGGAAGTGAAGCCACGCTGGAACAAGTGCGTCAGTGCGTCCCCGATGCCTTGATCGCCAAGTCAAATTTAGGAAATTACATTTTAGCGGGGTCATTTCCCGACCAATCCAGTGCGAAAAGTATCTATTACGCATTGCGATCGCTAGGGCTAGATGCACGAATTATATACGTTCGATAGCGATCGCCAGGAACATTCCCTACTTTCCGTATTGATTGGGTGTGACGCCTTGAGCCAGCTTCACCATTGAGCCAGATGCATTGGTGCGATAAATCCAGCGGCGTTGCCCATCCGCTACCGTGACTTGCCACCCAGGAACTTGCATATCGGTGCAAAGCACCTCCAAGTTATTAATATCTAAGCAGTCATCAGACCAAGTTTGCGGTTGAGTTTGGACAATGTTTAGCGCCGACTTTGGCAACCCTGAATGTTGAGACACGTCCTGTAAAACCGCATTCTGAACTGATTTTATTAAACTAACGTCAGAACGAGGATTTGAAATAGCAACCTTGCGATTGGGGAGCGTTAGCGTAGCGGTCAAAGATAAAATTCCCGTCAACACCAAAGCCTGAACAATTAGACTTAGCTGGCTAGCTTTTTGAGCGATAGTTTCTGTGGGGGAGCCAGGGGTGGTAACTTCTTCCATAGCATTCCTAGCAAACGTTGAGAGGGGTGCTGTTATTGCAAAAGGCATTAATTGTATTGGTAGAATATACACCCAGATGCTTACAAGTTCCGGAACAAGTGAAAGTTTCCGGCAAATTAAGTCTTAATTGACTTGCAGAATGCTTTTCCCTAATTTCTGAAGCGAGCCTTCTCGTTAATGCTGCGAATCTCCTTTTGGAGATGCCACCTTTCGGAAAGCTAACTTGTTTAAAGCTGCTGCGAAAAGCGCTAATTCGTACTGTTTGATAGGAATTTAGACACTAACACCCTAGAAATTAGTTCCCTAATCAATCTTTTTTTAGTAGAACTACGGTGCCCGATCCCTAATACTAATGTGCCCCCTCTTGATACCAAATTGAAACCCAGAAAATACTGAATTGTCGGCAATTTTGTATAAAGATTTACTGATTTCAGTTTTACTTGATGATTTATCCAGTAGACGGAGTAGGGGAAAAATAATCTTGTCAAAAAGATTAATTTATGCATCACCTGCCTAGAAGGTAGATGATTCCTCTACCTGTCCGCCTTGGCGCAGCCCGATGGCAATTTTGCTATGTTTTTCAATTTGGCTCATCACCTGCTTGGCGCGTTGAATCACGGGCGCGGGTAAACCTGCCAGCCGTCCCGCTTCGATACCATAGGAACGGTCAGCGCCTCCCGGTTGCACTTG
This sequence comes from Coleofasciculus sp. FACHB-1120, assembly GCF_014698845.1. Taxonomy (NCBI): domain Bacteria; kingdom Bacillati; phylum Cyanobacteriota; class Cyanophyceae; order Coleofasciculales; family Coleofasciculaceae; genus Coleofasciculus; species Coleofasciculus sp. FACHB-1120. The sequence goes on from NZ_JACJTV010000032.1 coordinate 7,865, forward strand.
GTGCAAAAAGATAATCTGGTCAGGTAACTCCTTCACCGTCACCTGGTAATTTGCCACATTCGGCAAAATTGAAGCCAGTTCGTTCAGTTCGTGGTAATGAGTCGCAAAAATCGTCCGCGAGCGAATTTCACTGGCAAGATACTCCGCCACCGCCCAAGCAATGGAAAGACCATCAAACGTTGCCGTCCCCCGACCAATTTCATCTAACAGAACCAGAGACTTCGCCGTTGCGTGATTGAGAATATTCGCCGTCTCGTTCATCTCCACCATGAAAGTAGATTGACCCGTCGCCAAATCATCTACCGCACCGACACGGGTAAAAACGCGATCGCATATTCCCAAAGTCGCCGCTCTTGCTGGCACAAAACTACCAATTTGCGCCATCAACTGAATTAACCCCACCTGTCGCAAATAACAACTCTTCCCACTCGCATTCGGACCCGTCAAAATCACTAAATCCGGTCTTCCCTCTTCTTCCCCTTCTTCCTTCGCGCTCTTCGCGTCTTTGCGGTTCCTATCCCCCTTTCTCCCCAACCCAGTCGAATTCGGCACAAAAAACCCAGGTGGCAAAGACTGCTCAACCACCGGATGACGCCCATCACTAATCCGAATTTCCCGACCTTCCACCATCTGAGGGCAGCAATAACCCTGATAAACCGCCACCTCAGCCAAACCACACAACACATCAGCCGCCGCCACCGCACGAGAAATCGTGCGAATTTGTTCTGCGTATTGCCCCACCTCTTCTCTTAAAGAAGTAAAAATCTCATATTCCAGGCGATTTAAGTCATCCCGCGCCGTCAAAATCCGCGCTTCTCTCTCCTTCAACTCCGGAGTAATATAGCGTTCCTCATTCGTCAGTGTTTGCTTGCGGATGTAGTTATCCGGAACTTGGTCAGCTTTAGTGCGAGAGATGCTGATGTAGTAGCCAAATGTCTTATTAAAGCCCACCTTCAGCGTCGAAATTCCGGTTCGCGCCTTCTCCGTCACCTCCAAATTTGCCACCCATTGCTGATCCTCTTGGGCAAGATTTCGCATCTCATCCAACTGGACATTCACATTGGGGCGAATCAAACCGCCTTCCTTGATATGAATGGGAGGCGCGTCTACCAAATGGGCACTCAGGCGCTTTGCCAATTGTTCCAATTCCGGCGGCACCTTCTGCAAAGCTCTCATAAAGGGAGAGTGAGCATCCGCCACCAGTTCGGCTAATTCCGGTAATTTTGCCAACGAATCCGCTAAAGCAACCAAATCCTTCGCATTCGCCGTGCCGGAACCAGCGCGACCCGTTAGCCGTTCTAAATCGTAAATTTGCCGCAACAATTGGCGCAAATCTTGCCGCAGAAAGCTATTTTCGACTAATTCTTGAATCGTATCTTGCCGCGCTGCAATGCCTTTGAGATCCAGTAGCGGTTGCAGCAACCACCGCCGCAAGGCTCGTCCCCCCATCGCCGTACTAGTTCTATCCAACGCCCAAAGCAAGGAACCGTGAAAGGTGCCATCCCGCACCGTTTGCGTAATTTCTAGATTGCGGCGGGTTTGGTGGTCGAGAATTAGATAATCGCTGAGGGTGTAGGTGCGGAGGAACTGGAGAGGAACGAGGTTTTCTTTCTGGGTGTCTTCCAGATATTCCAGCAAACCACCCGCAGCGCGGACAGCAAGAGGGAGGTGTTCGCAACCGAGTCCTTCCAGACTTCGTACTTTAAACCGCTGCAACAGTCGATGTCTTGATTCGCCAGCCGTAAAAGGAGTTTGCGATCGCAATGCATAACAAAAAGATGGAGGTAAACAACTCGGCAAATGCTCGGAAGTCTCCCCCGGTCGTAGCAAACTGCCTAAATCTGGTGCATTTGTCGGCACCAAAACTTCAGAAGGCTGCAAACGCATCAATTCTTGCGTCAAATGCTCTAATTCGCTCGATTGAGCCGTCAGAAATTCCCCAGTAGAAATATCTGCATAAGCTAAACCCCAGTGATTCCCGGCAATCACCACCGCCGCTAGGTAATTATTCCGCCGCGCATTCAGCATTCCCTCTTCCAGCAACGTACCGGGGGTGAGAATCCGCGTCACCTCGCGCTTCACCAGCTTTCCAGGGTCAGTATCGGCAGAGTCTTCTACCTGATCGCAGATCACCACCGCATACCCCTTTTCCACCAGCTGAGTCGTGTAGCGTTCCCAAGCATGGTGCGGCACTCCCGTCATCGGCACCCGACCAATTTCTCCGGCTTGCTTGCTGGTGAGAACAAGTTCTAATTCTCTCGATACAGCGATCGCGTCCTGAAAAAAAGTTTCAAAGAAGTCTCCCACCCGGTACAGCAGCAGTGCATGAGGATACTTATCCTTCACTTCTACATAATGGTGGTACATCTTACTCAGCTTGCTGCGATCCACCAGTCGAGAGTCAGCGTTACGGATTTTGGGTTCGGTCGGGGTAGATGCCGAGTCAGGAACGTTCATGGAAAGTCAGTGCTACGCCAAGGTCTTTAATGACTTTACCGCAGGTATCTCTTGCCGTTGTTTGCAGTTTGTTAACCTGAAATCTTGTCCCGAACGTCTTCACCCGCCAGGGGATGTAGCGGCGCAATTAATGGTGTCTCCACAAAAGGAAGTTGGCGAGATACTAAAAATCGTTCCTACTGGTGCGTAATTTCTCGAAATTCCTTCAGAAAGCGTCGAAATAGAGGATGATTTGCCGAATTATATTCATAAGGATGAATACTTGCTAACGGCTTCAACTCCATCATCGTCGCAGCCAGGAAAGCACCCTCAAAATTCCCTAATTCCTCCGGTCGCACATCCCGTTCAACCACTTCAATTCCTAATTCCCCTGCAATATCAAGCAGTGTGGCGCGGGTGATACCAGGGAAAATATTCGCAGTCAGCGCAGGCGTAATTACTCTATCCTCTTGCAGAAGAAAAAGATTAGCTACTGCCGCTTCAGTAATTCTGCCTTGTTGGTCAAGCAAAATAGCATCATTAAATCCAGCCACTTCCGCCGCACGACGAGCTAAATAACTGTTTACATAAGTTCCACAGAGTTTCCACTCCACTGGAATCGCACCCCCAGAAACTCGTTCGTAAGGGGAGATGTGGCAAGTCAGAGATTTATCAACATCCCGTGGAATCGTCACTGCCAAGATGGTCACATCGACCGGCATTGTATCGTTAAAGTTCAGTTGAGGCACCGAGCGATAAACAATCGGTCGAATATAGTAATTTGTTGCCGGAACTGCCTCTAAAAGTGCCAAGATACCTGCTTTCAGGTCTTCGTTCGACCAAGAAAAACCCAATCCTATGTGTGTAGAACCATTGCGAAGGCGGTCAAGATGTGCATCTAAGCGATGAATGTAATAGCGATCGCTATTCCAATAAGCCATAATCCCATCGAAAACGCCGATCCCTAAATGTAGAGAATGGCTAGCAATAGAAGGCGCAGCATTTTCCCGTTCAACTAACTTTCCGTTGTGCCAAACTATCGGCGTTGCTTCAAAAAACATTTGTTAGTCTTGCCTTCTCAAATAGCATTAGTTTTTAAAGAGAATTTTCTTAAGTATTGGTTAATCCAAAACTATGCTAAATATGATTATTTTTGATTTTGGTGCTGCTTTCCCAAGAATAGCGATCGCTATCAACTCCCGGCATCGCTCGCTAAGCTCTTGGACGCTATGACGGGCGAAACATTTAAGGGTGTAGATTCAGATTCAATCTCCTCTATTTCGTTCCATTTGCCGTCGCGCAAGCTATCTGCGGTACTTTTGATGAAACTTGCTAAAGGTACGGCAATTAATAGCCCCAGCAGCCCTCCCAGCTTCGCGCCTATTAACAGCGAAAGCAAAATCCAAACAGGATTTAAACCAGTAAAACCACCTAAAATGCGAGGTGCGATGAAATTAGCATTGATTTGATCGATGGCGGCGGCTACAGCTAACACTTCCACCCCTAACCAAAAGTTTTGTAATGCTACCAGCAGACTAACAATGCTGATACCGATTCCGGCACCAAAGGGAAAAAGAGCCAAAAAACCAATTGCAATTCCAAACAATAATCCTAACGGCACTCGCAAAGCCAAAAATGCCAGCGTGATCACACATCCGCTCCAAGCAGCGAACGTCGCCTGACCGATAAAATAATTATGAAAATCCTCGCGGAGAACTTGCCGCACTTGGGAACTAAAGCTGGCCGGAAGCCACTTAAAAATTCCGTCCCAGAGACGATCTCCATTTAATATCAGATAGAAAGTGAGAACCACTGTTAGCAGGACATTGACAGCACTGCCAATCGTATCAAAGGCAAAGTTGAGAATTCTACCCGTTACGTTTTGGAGTTGGTTCGATAATCGGTCTGTTAGTTGAGTAACGATTCCACCTAAATTAATCGGAAGTTGCTGAGTTTCAGCCCAAATTTGAAAAGCTTGGAGTTGTTGTCTACCCGAATCAATCCAACTAGGCAAGATATTAGCCAGTTCGTTGAGCTGTTGCCAAATGATTGGAACTAAGGTAAGTCCCAAACCTACCAAAATTAGCAATGCCACCAGGGAAACAGCGACGACCGCATTGTTCCGTTTAACTCCTTGTTGCTGTAAAAACCGGATAGGATATTCCAATACAAAAGCCAGCAAAAGTGCGGTAACAAAAACGCTAACCAGAGGTTGAAAATATTGCAACACGAGGAGCAATAGCCAACCATTGAGAACGGCGAGGGGAAATGCCAGTCCTAAAACGACCCATCGCGGTAATTTGTTTGCTGATTGCATCATGTTGAGGTTTTGAAATCGGGGTTCATAACAATTGAAAAGTTATGCCGCTGGCTACGCAGTCAATTGAGGAAACTTGTCCATAAAATCCAGCAAAATTTTTTGGTGAGGAGCGCCTAACGGTCGCACTTGCCCTGCTTTTTCAGAGTAACCCTCGCCACGTTGAATTTCTTCGGGCGTTAATAAATCCATATCCCAACCTTCTCCTAGCACTAGCTGGTTGAGTTCTACTGTTAGCGGTGCGTGAAAAACGTGGCGAAAAACGTAGGTATCCGGATAAGGGTCAAACAATGATGCGACCTCTGGCACATAGCCGATTTCCTCCAGCAGTTCGCGTTTCAGGGCTTCTTCTGGGGTTTCGCCTGGTTCGAGGTGCCCGCCAAAAAATGCCCAGTGTCCGGGGTAGAGAATACCGGGAATGTTGTCGCGTAGCTGGAGGAGAAATTTGCCGTGGCGATAGAGGATGGCGATCGCTACCTCGACCATTGGTTTATTGTTCATAGGTTCCTTCCGGTAGTAAAGGCACTCCCTTCTTCGCTGGCTTTCGGTCTAGCTGTTCCTGCTGCTGAAGAAAAACTTCTCCTAAATCTTTCCCCGCTAAGGGAATACTTTGATACTGTACTTTCCCCTTAATTAAAACTTCATCTCCTCGATCGGGGAGATTTTGGCTGGTGAAAACCCATATTTTTCCCGTCGCATCTCGCAACTCATAAGCGCCGCTACCCACAAAAGGCGCTGGAGATGCGACCTTGCCTTGCAGGTAAACCGTCGGGTTGCCCTCATAACTCTGTTGAAGATCGCTAATACTGGTGATCGGGACATTGCGGTTGTTAAACAGACCCAATCCAGACTGAGCCACATGACCGCAGCCGAACAACCCACCCAGGAGTAGTGTGGCGGTGCTGAATTGCAATACCCGGATTTTGACTAACCTCATATCTTGCATTGGGCAAATCTCAAGTTTCTCACTGTTTGAGTATGAATACTCTTCCCAATCCAGATGGCTCTGACTGGTACAAATAATATAGTTAATCTTCCAGATATTTACAGTCAGACAGGACTGCCGCAAATCAGATTAAACGTACAGAAGGTAAAGGAAATCGCCCCGCGATGCAGATGTAAGGCAAAAGGAAAAATGCGATCGCCTTACCTTTTCTCTCTGATACCTTGGCAGTAAAGGCGGGAAATCTGCGAAACTATCCTATGATAGATGCGATCTGTTTTATCCCTGGATAATGCATTCCTGACCACATTCCTGACACCACAATGGACGAATCAATCGCCCAACTGTTAGACGGTAAAGCGCTAGCTGAACGAATTTACGGACAGCTACAAGAGCAAATTCAGCAAATACAAGCCACTGCGGGACGCCCTCCGGGACTAGCCGTGCTGATGGTTGGCGATAATCCAGCCAGCGCTGCTTACGTGCGGAATAAAGAACGCGCCTGTGCCAAAGTCGGGATTGCCTCCTATGGGAAGCATTTCCCCACGGAAACGACCGCTTCAGAACTAGAGCAAGTCATTGAAACCCTGAATCAAGATGAGCGGGTTGATGGAATTCTCGTTCAGCTGCCCCTACCCAACCACCTAGACGCTGTTTCCCTGCTGCATCAAATCGATCCAGATAAAGACGCTGATGGACTGCATCCCCTGAACTTGGGGCGGCTGGTGCGCTCTGAAGCTGGTTTACGCAGCTGCACGCCAGCCGGAGTCATGCGCCTGTTGCAGGAATACCAGATTGATGTGAAGGGGAAACAGGCAGTGGTGGTAGGGCGCAGTATCCTAGTGGGCAAGCCGTTGGCTTTGATGCTCTTAGACGCAGACGCCACCGTTACCATCGCCCATTCGCGATCGCACGATCTCCCAACCATTACCCGCAACGCTGATATTCTGCTGGCAGCCGTGGGGCGTCCAGCGCTGATTACCGCCGAGATGGTCAAACCTGGTGCTGTCGTCATCGATGTCGGCATTAATCGCGTCACCGACGACGCGGGTAAATCCCGATTGGTGGGAGATGTCCACTTTGATTCCGTCCAAAAGGTCGCGAAGTTTATCACCCCAGTTCCCGGCGGGGTTGGCGCGATGACCGTTGCGATGCTGCTGCAAAATACAGTTTGGAGCTACAGCCAGCGCTATCTCTAGTTTTGAGTTTTGAATGAAGACGGTTTGAGGCGCGAGGACTCTGGACGAATTCCATCACTCAACACCGATCGCTCACAATTCGTAACTTTTTGTGACCCAAAGCCCCGTAAAATTGTTACGGAAACGACTGTGCTACAAGGAATCACGGGATGTTAGCGACAGATGACCTTCATGCTCCCAAAGGTGAATCAGCCACCTTTGACCTTTCAACCTACCTGACTCAACAACAGGCTCTGGTAGAAGCAGCTCTGGATAGTTCCCTCCCAGTCACCTATCCAGAAAAGATTTATGAGGCGATGCGCTACTCGCTTTTAGCTGGAGGCAAGCGCCTGCGTCCCATTCTTTGCCTTGCCAGCTGCGAACTGGCTGGAGGCACCGTAGAAATGGCGATGCCAACTGCTTGCGCCCTGGAGATGGTTCATACCATGTCCTTGATTCACGATGACTTACCGGCGATGGATAACGACGACTACCGGCGGGGCAAATTGACCAACCATAAGGTTTATGGTGAAGATATTGCCATTCTGGCGGGGGATGGTCTATTGACATACGCCTTTGAGTTCATTGCCTCAAATACCCAGAATGTATCAGCAGCAAGAGTATTGCAGGTGATTGCTCAGTTAGCCAAAGCAGTTGGTGCTGCGGGATTAGTGGGCGGTCAAGTCGTTGACTTGGAATCTGAAGGAAAGCCGGATATTCAGGAAGAAACGCTCAATTTCATTCATACCCACAAAACAGGTGCGCTCTTAGAAGCTTGTGTAGTCTGCGGCGCGATTTTAGCGGGAGCTGAATCGGAAACCTTGCAACGGATGTCTCGCTATGCCCAAAATATTGGCTTGGCGTTTCAGATTGTGGATGACATTTTGGATATCACGGCGACTCAGGAGGAGTTGGGGAAAACTGCTGGGAAAGACATCCAAGCCCAAAAGGCAACTTACCCGCGACTTTGGGGACTTGAGGAATCAAAAGTTAAGGCTCAGCAACTGATTGACGCTGCCAAAGGAGAATTGGCAACCTTTGGAGAAAAAGCTAATCCTCTGATTGCGATCGCAGATTTCATTACTACTCGCACTCACTAGAAAATAAGCCCCTCACTCCTAAACGCTCCTACTTGCAATGCTGCTCGCTTTTACCCAACGCAAAACAAAATGCAGGAATTTGCCCACATCCTAGAAAACCATGTGCTACTGGTTGCGACCGTAGCTTGTTTAATCGCTCAAGCATCCAAGCTGATCATCGATTTAGCCCAACATGGGAAGGTGAATGTGCGCGTCTTAGTCACCACTGGCGGGATGCCAAGCGCTCATTCAGCATTGGTAACAGCGCTGGCAACTGGCATTGGACAAACGGTGGGATGGGACAGCATTGAATTTGCACTCGCCACCATTTTTGCCGTTATCGTCATGTACGATGCTGCTGGCGTCCGTCAAGCTGCGGGTAAGCAAGCTCGCATCCTGAACCAAATCATCGATGAGCTATTTCAAGAACATCACAACTTTAACGAAGACCGTCTCAAGGAGTTACTGGGACATACGCCGTTTCAGGTGATTGTCGGTTCAGCACTCGGCATCGCTGTCTCCTGTTTAGCAGGGCCAGCGTATTAGTCGATTAGTCATTAGTGATTAGCAAGCGATCGGGGACGAACGACGAATCGCTACGATTGGCTATTTACGCACCACTGATGACCTGAGCAGTGTCACTCGGCGGCTATCGACTAGCATTGCCAAAAAACCGCGATCGCTCAATCTTCTTAAAGCCGAATTTGCCTCATTTGAATTGGTTGTGTAAACCGCCAGTAAATAAGGACGTTGGACATAGGAAACCAAGCCAACATCGCGACCCAACATCTGCCGTATTTGAGCCGCTACTTCCGGTTTGTTCCCGTAATCCACCAACACCGCATAACCAGCTCCGAGTGCCTGCGGTTTATAGGTGGGTGCATTTGGGTTTGCCGGTGCCTCTGGGGGTCGCAGAACGAAAGCCGATAGCCCAACAATCTCTTTCAAATAACGTGCCCAGCCGTTGGCATCTTCCACGCTCCTGAAGCCACCAATCCGCGTCATCGTATCCTCAAGATATTTACAAGTTGACGTATTTATGTTGTTGGGCAACGTCCGTTTAATTTGCTCTTGACTCTCCCTCGTTTGGCTTCCCACCAATACCAAATACTCGCCTTGGGGAGGCGGCTGGCAAGTAGGCGGCGGCGATTGAGCAGAGGCAACTGCACCCGGCAAAAGAAAAAAGGCAAAAGGCAAAAGAAAGATTTTTTTCATGTTTCCAGTTTTTACTTTTTGCTTTTTTTCTTAATTTTTAACTTTTCCCTTCTCAGGAAACAGATGTGAGGGAAGCAAGTGGATTCGGGATACTTTGGGAAGGTGCCTGGAATTCCCCGCTCAGCACAAACTCTAACCGCAGCTTTAACCAGGTAATAAATTGGGAATTCGTAGAAATGACTGCCACCGCAGGTTGAGGGCACTGAGCCTTAATTGCTGCCATTTCCGGTGCCTCTAAAAATGCCGGTTGCTTGACTAGCCAAAAATCAATTTCTTTTTCTTGTTCGTGGTAGTTGCGGGTGCGCTCTTTGAGGACTTCATCAAAGGGTTCTTCTTCGAGTAAAAAGCGTTGGCTAGCTAGAACGTAGTAGTAATTTTGCATCTTAATAGGTTGTTAATGGGTAATAGGTTGTTAGCAATCGGTGATGAGTCATTAGCGAGTGACCGAGGACTCATCACTCATGACACTTCAGTTGTTACTAATGACCGAACATTGCTTGTTTCATCTCTCGAACGGCTCGTTCTATTCCGACAAGAGCTGCCCGACTAATAATGGTATGACCAATATTGAGTTCTTCCATCCCTTCAAGGCAAGCAACAGGGTAAACGTTCCAGTAGGTAAGACCGTGACCGGCGTTGATCCGGATGCCAGCAGCACGCGCTTGTTCGCATCCTTTGGCTAACACGGCTAATTCCTTCTCTCGACTGGCTTCATCTGCTGCTTCGGCATAGCAACCCGTGTGCAGTTCAATGAACTTCGCCTTAATAATCGCAGCTGCCATAATCTGACCGGGATCGGCGTCGATGAACAAGCTGACGGGGATTCCGGCGTCTTGCAACTTTGTTACCATTTCCCCGATTCGGTCGATTTGACTGGAAACATCCAATCCGCCTTCTGTCGTCACTTCTTCGCGTTTTTCGGGCACGAGAGTGACGTAATCGGGTTTGATGTCGAGAGCGATCGCTACCATTTCTTCAGTGGGTGCCATCTCCAAATTTAAATGAGTCCGCACCGTTTGCCGCAGTAATCGCACATCTCGGTCTTGAATATGCCGCCGGTCTTCCCGCAGATGCACCGTGATCCCATCAGCACCGGCAAGTTCTGCCAGCACCGCTGCTGCCACCGGATCTGGCTCTACTGTCCGTCGTGCCTGCCGAATGGTGGCAATGTGATCGATATTGACGCCAAGTGTAGGCAACGGAACCTCTCCTCATGTTTCCGAGTCTTCCGCAATTGATTTTAACCTGAAACGCTGGAAGCCTATCTTTAAAAAGGACTGAGGATTTAGGACGGAGGGCTGAAGACTAAGGAGTGAGTCGTGTAGGGGCGGGGTTTCTCTACTCGCGTTGAGTGCTGAGTGAAAAGAGAAATGCTCCACTGCCCCTGTGCAAGTTATCAGCCGATTAGCTCAAAGAAAGCATCATCCAGCTCATAGCCCAGCATCTTAGCCATTGACTTCACACGAGAGGTGCTGGGGATTCTCATCTGCCTCATCCATTGTGTCAAGACAAAGATTTTTTGCATCACAAAAATCTCTAGGGCTTCGGGATTATACTCAATCCCTTCTGTACGATTGAACTGGTGTGGCACGAGCATAGCAGTATAGCGGGCGAGTTCACCGGCTTTCCAATCCAGCAGAAAAGGAATCCAGGGATATTGGGCATCTAAGCGAATAAACCATAGACGGACTTCTGGGATTTCTGAGAGTTCTCGTGGATCTTCCGGTTCGCGGGGATAGTCAATCTCAAAACGCAGTTGCTGTTCCGCGGATGCGATCGCTCCCTCTTGGAGCAACTTTTCGATCGCCGACTGCACCGGCGATAGATCCAAAGTTTGAATCAAGTCAGAATTGAGCGCGATTGTTGTCGTCATTGAACCATTCTTAAGGTGACACACTTTGAATGCCGACAATAGCGCTGGCTAGCGCTGGCTTCTCTCTACATTGTTGCAGCCTTGTTCCGATCTCACGTCAGTTCCGGCTCTAAATTAGTCGTCCCACGCTTTTTATCGGGCTAGCGGCAATTCTCCTGATATCTATCCCTTCATAGCCTTTTCACCGTCATCTCCTTTTTTGACCAAGGTAGAAAGGATCTTTAGATTAAGATGTCGTTAGCTTTTTGCTATCGCCGCTGTTATAACTGCGTTAACAGACATTTTGTTTGGCGACATCCAAATCAGCGCGATCGCACTTAATCTGGCTTAATTATTTCAACAACTGTACGGCGTACAGGCGTGCAATCTTTACAATACCGGCGACTTGATGTCTTTGCTTCCAAGTTTTCCAGCATAGAGCGGATACGCTGCATCCAGCAAAAACTCTGAGGGATTAATCCATCTCCGAAATCCATCTCAATTTTCCTGTAGCAACACTATGTCAGGAAGTAAGTATTTTCCACATGGCTTTGTGAAGATTTGATAAATATCCGGCATCTACTCCTGATACTTTGCGTGAAATTACGAGTTCTGATCGTTAAATGAAAACCAAAGAACAAGGAGAGGCAATGATCCCCCAAGAAATGCTCAAGCACCTTGTAGAACAAGTTGATTCTGTTGGCTCATCCAAAGGCCTTCAAAAATCTGAGCAGACAGTGGATGAAGTAATCTTTGAATCTGATGTTGACGGAACGCACTATTATCTGGTGCGTTGTCGCCCCAAGTCAGAACACGGGATTAGCCTCAGCCCCCAAGAACAGCGGATTGCCCGATTGGTCGCACAGGGTCTTCCCAACAAGTGCATTGGAAATCAGCTGGGCATTACCCATTGGACAGTTGCTACCTATTTACGCCGGATTTTTAGCAAGTTAGGTGTCACTTCTAGAACCGCCATGATCGCCCGCCTTCTAGAAGAAAATTTACTGAAACAATAGAATTAATTAACCGGCTGTAATCGATAGAGCTGTCCTAGAATCTTGGGACAAGTGGACATTCCGAGAATAGCTAGGTTAAAGTGGAAATGAGTTTGGATTAGCAGACAAGCGTGTAAAAGTCTAAGTATGCAAAAAGAAGCGGCAGCGGTCAAGCCTATTCGCTCGTTAGAGGATGCCTTAAATCGGTGTCAAGCGCTGGGTATGCGCGTGAGCCGTCAACGCCGCTTCATTCTGGAATTGCTGTGGCAAGCGAAAGAACACCTGTCGGCGCGCGAAATTTATGACCGCTTGAATCATCAAGGCAAGGATATCGGTCATACATCGGTATATCAAAATTTAGAAGCGCTATCGGTTCAAGGCATTATTGAGTGTATTGAGCGTGCGGATGGTCGTTTGTATGGCAATATCAGCGATGCTCACAGTCACGTTAACTGCCTAGATACTAATCAAATTTTAGATGTTTATGTGGAACTGCCTGAAACCCTGCTCAAAGAAATTGAACAACAAACAGGGGTTCGGATTAGTGAATATTGCATTAACTTCTACGGGTACAAATTACCAGAATCTGACTCTCAAACAGACAACGGGTAATCAGTAGGGGGATAAATCCACTGTTTAACACCAATTGCGGTTGTATCAATAAGCTTTTAAACTGTCTGAAGGGGCGGAAAGTCTTGCGTAACTACAGGTTGATTAAAGTTTAGTGAAGAATGCTTGTAAGCAGACTGTTTAGTTTTATTGAGTGGGTTGAGCGAGAACTAGAAAACTGGAGATTCAATCGCTTCGCCAGATTTTGTTTACCTAATATTTTCAACTAGACGTACTAGCGCTAGCGGGTTGATTGAGCGTTAGCGAAACCCCTCTTATTTGAGTGCAATAGATACACTCGGAACCTCACCCCCAACCCCTCTCCGTCCACGGAGAGGGGGGAATATTAAACTCGTCCCCGTGAACGGGGAGGGGCAAGCGTGGGGTAAAACCCTCTGGGTTTACTAGGAGGGGCAGGGGCGGCGTTAAACTGTACTGCATCCAATAGAGAATTGCTATATACGGTTTTAGAGTTTTTAACACCCCTAACAGCTAGTTGCTTAGTTGAGGGTTTTCTACTACTGCCGTCTCATCATCGTATCGGTAATCTACCTTAGGAGCTTCTTGGAATGCCAATGGTTCTCCTGGGGTAGAAGAAGTTTCTGCAATCACTGTTTCATCGTCTCCGTCCTCCGTAAGTGCTTCCGGCAACATCGGTTCTCCTTCGGCACTTTCTATCAGAAATACTGTAGATTCTGAATCTGCATTACCTTTTTCCTGAGAGCTTCCAGTTTGTTTGAGACGGGGCAAACTTTGAATGTATGCCTGAAACTCTTCCAAGGAAAATAGGGCACCATTTTTCCTTGCGAAGTAGTGGTTTTGGTCATCCAACTGGGCTTGAAACAGACAAGCATGAGTGATGTTCGCTAAGGTAAGATTGGTTCTTTGCAGGTTAGCGCCTGTCAAGTTTGCCCCTTCAAACCTCGCTCCAGCAAGATTGGCTCCTGATAAGTCAGCACCGGAGAGATTCGCCCAAGATAAATTGGCTTGTTGGAGGTTGGCACCTGCTAAATTTGCTCCTGCTAACTCAGCCGCTAACAGATTAGTTTGCCAGAGGTTAGCCTCTGCTAACAGGGCATGATTTAAACAGGCAGAGCGTAGCTGTAATTGACTGAGACTGTGCCGCGCCCTCTGCCAAAAGGCGGTGGGAGAGAGGACAACGGTGCGACCGATTAAAGTCAGCAGTGCTTCGGCGTCAAATTCAGATGGCAGGTCGGGGTTGCCGCAAGGCCAGAAAGAAAGCTGCGTTGCCCGATGACCGAGATGGGCTTCGCGCATCTGCTTAGCGATCGCACTGAGCAACAAGAAGACATTTAGCCCAACGGCGGCATCGATTTGCAAGATTTTTAGCGGGTTGTGCAACGCCTGCAACTGACCGTGACATTGGTGGGCGATTCCTTCATCTAGCCAGCGACCGCGACAGTAGGTGCGATAAAACCGATAGAGGCGTTCAAACAAAACATTGAAGCTAAACTGGGCGGGGTTGCGCTCAAAAATCCGCCGCAGTCGCTCAATCACCATGTCTTCGATTTCAACTGACAACACGCCATAACCCAGTAATTGATAAAGATGCTGGGCGACATTGACCGGCGAGTGGATCGCAAAGGTGAATTCACCGTAGGTATCTTGGACTGGCTGAGTGAGGGCTTGCAGCTGAGTGGCAATTTCTTCCGCGCAGAGATATTCTCCCAGGTTGCGGTGGGAAAACCCGATCGCTGAGTGGCGAGTGTGGAAGAAAAAGGCTGGCAGGGTGTCATCTGACGGCTGTAAACGGGGGTTTATCGGTTTCGGTGCCTGCGTTGCCATTCTGGTAAAGGTCGCCTCTACAGCGGATTGGGGGGCTTGATGACGACCCGTTTGCAGAATGGTTAGTGCCGCCACTTGCATCTGGTGGCGCAGGTCTTGGGGGCGTCGGTTTTGCAGGAGATGAGCGATCGCATCATTGCTGCGGTAAGCATGACCCAGACCTTCCCGAATCACAAAAGGCATAGAACCACTGCCAGCATCGGGGTATGCCAAGAGCCAGCGGCAAATCCGGTCGTAAATTTCAAACTTCGCTTGGGGTAAGGTCAGGTGAAAAATCGTGTCGTTGAGCAGTCCATCTCGATGCAAGATGCCTAGTAGATAGAGCATCAGAGGCTTGCGGACGAGGGCAGCGAGTACGTTAGCCGCGCCTGGGGTGCCGACGGGACGAGTCGAAAAGCCGCCTCTTTCTTTGACAAAGGCAAAATACCCTTGGGCGATCGCTTTCGATTGCAGTTTCGACCACTGCTTGAACCACTCCCGGAACTCCTCATGTTCCATTGGCTGAATCGCAATCCGCCGCCGCAGATCGTGGGGCAAAGGGATCAGCGTCGAGGCAAGATCGAAATATTCTCCTTCGCGCCCAGTTGTCCGGCTAGTCAGAATAATCTTGTGCCGAGGCGTGCCCTCAAAAGACGCCATTGCTTCCGCCTGAAACTGCATCAGCTGGTTCAGGAAGGCATGGTAATGACGCCCTGCCTGACTTGAGCGGGGCAATTCATCCAAGCCATCTAGAATCAACAAGCAAGGAGGATGCATCGATGAAAGCCAACCATCTGCATCGGTAAATCTGCCCCAAGGGAAAGCAGAGTCCAACGTTTGCTCCAAAGTTTGCCCCAAGGTAGCGTCCTTGAGTCGGATGAACACCGGCATCCAGATAGGGTAAAGCTCTTCGGCAACGGTTGATGCGAGTATCTGGCAAAAACTGGTCTTGCCCGTGCCCGGAAGACTCTCGATAGCCGCAATGCTTGTCGTATCATTCAGTTGAGTCGAGATCCACTCCATTAAATCCACGGGTTTCGCCGGCAGGGAGTTAGGGGCAAGCGGTGTTGTAGTCGGATCTGACTTGGGATTTTTCGTCTCTAACTGGCTGGAGCTTTCTTCGAGCAGCACCCCCTTCAAGGGAACGTATAAATCCTTCAGCGCAAAAGGTTCTGCCAGCAACGGTTCGCTCAAAGATTGTAAAAGGGTGGCTCGATAGCGTTCTCGTTCGAGGTTAAGCGGAAATTGTAGCGTGTTCGGGTCTGAGTTTTGATTTGCCTCAAAATTCAAAGTGGTTGAGAACCCAGCCCGCTTGCGATCCGGGTTTCCCGCCCCTGGAGTATCCTGCCAAGTTGATAAAGTCCCTAGCTGGACAAATTTCTGTAGTTGTGCGAGCGGCAGGGCATTTTCAGCGATCGCGGCAAGTAGATATCCTGGGAGTCCATGAACCAGGCGTTGGGCGATTAGCTTAGCTTCTGTTTCCTCGGCACCATTGGCGATCAACCAGGCAATGCCGGTACTGTTCATCTGCTGCACGAGAAAAGAGCCGCCCACGATACTCAGTGCTTGTTCTGCCTGACTATCGGTGAGACGTCCGGGACGCAAAGTTTTCAGTAAAGCTTGCAACTGGGGATCGACAAGGGGTGCATCCCACACCTGCCCATACAAGTCTTCTGACTCGCCTGGGACGCCCGCACGGGATAGCCACGGTCTTCTCAGTTGAGATTCTTGTTCTAAAATTCCTTGTAAGGCGTTCAGGTAAGCAACTTGGAAAACTAGCCAGGTTCCTTCATTGCGCTTGAGGGGCTTTTTTTGACTCAGGATACGCAGCAACCCGACGCAAAGTTGGGTTGCTACACCTGCCACTTCCCAAGATGCTCTCAAAGGCAGTTCTAAGACTTCCGCTAAAACACTAATATCAAAAGGTGTCAGGCTCTTGAGTTCCATATCCCGGACAATGCGAAAGGCAATACCGGCAATCTGAGTGCTTGGGTGCCTCAAGGTCGCCAGATCAATGTTGCGCTCCGCCAGCCAATGCCGAATGCTAAGGCTCATCCCACCTCAATTTCAGGAAATAACTCAATATGCCACTTATTAGTCATGTTATCGGGAGTGTAGGCGGCTGGTGTGCCGACGCATCGTGATGAATTGGGTAGAAGCTGTTGTTCATCATCCCTAGTTAAGTTGAATTTCAGGATAACTTATGTAAGAGCGAAGCACGGGTAGAAAAAATCAGCTCAATCTCTAAATTCACTTTTCAAAGCTTTACCCCTACAAACTTAAAGCTTTTATCATCAGTTTTAGACCCTTTACGCTGAGGGCGATTCGGCTCCGGATCGAGGTCATCAAGCAGGAGCAGCAAAACGAGGAGATAAGGGTAGTGGTAGTGAGATGGTAGTGAAAAGACAATTACATGAATTTCAAGTACGCACGGCAAACCGATTGCGCCAACGGCACGGGCGCAAACTGGTCATTAGAGTCGTCTCGAATGCCAGCGCAGCTGCCACCAAGCTCCGAGAAGAGGATGCAGAGCAAACTGAAGCTGCTACCTCCGAGATGCAGCCGCCTCTGAAACCGCTGAGACGGCGAAATAAGATTTGGCAGTGGTGGCTGTTGTGGCTGAGTATCATCTTCGGGTTGGGCGGGACGGCACTCGCGGCTTTCTTCTTGCTAGCAACGATTCCTCCCCAGGTTAACTGCAAAAATATCTCGCCGTTGGCTCCGGAAATGGATCGGTTAGTTTGCGCTCAAGAGGCGGCCCAGTCGGGCAAATTAGACCAGCTGGTGGAGGCAATGAAGTTTGTGAAGAGTTTGTCTCCGGATAACCCGGTGTATCCAGAAGCGACTCGGATGATGGAGGACTGGTCGCGATCGCTCTTGGCGATCGCCCGTCAGAAAATTGACCAAGGAGATTTAAAGGGAGCGATCGCCATTGCCCGCCAAATTCCCTCCTCTAGCCCCCTGTATCCAGAGGTGCAAGCGGCGATGAAACAATGGCAAGGGGATTGGCAGCAGGGTCAGGAGATTACCAAAAAATTCTTAGCAACTTTAAAAGAACAAAAGTGGTTTGAAGCTTCTTTACAAATACAAGCGTTGTCTCGTCTTGATAGCCGCTACTGGGATCAAAAACAACTGGATAAACTGATCGATCGGATGAGTCAGGAAAAAAAAGCTTGGCAACAGCTAGAAGAGGCGCAGAAGTTTGCCGAAGCGAAGACACCTGAGGGATACGCACCAGCGATCGCCTTGGCAGGAAAGGTGAACGCCAACACCTATGCCAAACCGAAGGCAAAAGCCGAAATCAATCGCTGGAGCCAGGAATTGCTAAAAATGACTGCCCAGCATTTAGAGCAGGAAGAGTTCGATCGTGCCATTACTGCTGCCCAGCTGATTCCTAACGAGGCTTCAGTCTATCAGGAAGCTCAAGACTGGATTCAATTGAGTCGTTCTTATGCGGTGGCTCAGGAAAATAAAATCCTCAGCTTCCTAGAGGCGCAAGCGGCGGTGCGTCAGATTTCTCCAAAAAGTCCCCTTCGTCAGCAAGCACGAGTGACTGAGGCACTTTGGCAATCGAATTTACAAGATCGGCTGCAAATGCAATTTGCCGAAACAATTGCCAGCTTCGATCAACCGTTGACATTCCAACTGGCAATTAGCCAAGCTCAAGCGATCGCCCCCGAACGACCCGGACGCATCGAAGCTCAAACTCAAATTGCCCACTGGCGGAAGCAAATTCAACAAATTCAAGACCGAATTGCCCTTTCCAGAGCCAAACAGCTAGCAACACCAGGAACTTTGGAGAGTTTGCGGGCTGCGGTTGCGGAGGGAAGCCAGATAAAGCTGGGTCAGCCTTTGCGGATAGAGGCACAAACCTATATCGCCCAATGGACGAAAGCAATCCAGACGATGGAAGATCGACCAATCCTAGATTTAGCGAAGGGTTTGGCTCAGCAGGGAAATCTCCAGGCGGCAGTTGCAGCTGCCTCCAAAATCGCGCCTGGACGTGCTTTGTACTCTGAGGCACAGGCAGCACTAAGCGATTGGGTGGCTCAAATTCAAATCGCTGAAGATACGCCGATTCTTAACGAGGCGACCGCTTTAGCGGCTGATGGGCGGCTGACGGCGGCGATCAATAAGGCGTCTGGGATTCGCTACGGTCGGGCACTTTATCGAGAAGCGCAAGGAGCGATCGCTCGTTGGGCATCTGAACGGGAAGCTATCTTAGCTGAGAGACGAAAGGCAGCTGAACTTCAGCAGTCTGTCGAAGAAAATTCTTCTGAATCTCAATCTGAATTTCAAACGAATCGTCAGCCGGAGCAAAGTAATCGTCAGTCGGAGGGGAATGATTGACGTAATCTATCCCCTGACTGGGGATGGACAACAAAACATCCCAAAGGGTGCAAATATTCTCACAGGCTCTCATTCTGGGGCTACACAAACCGGGCTGCCTAAGCAGCCCGGTTTGTGTAGCTGCTAGTGTTAACTCCTAGTGTCAACTCTTTGAGCCTTTTTTCGTTCGGAACGCTCCTACTGGAGACTGTCCATCATTCTCAGTCGGCTTTAAGCGGCGATCATCGCTTCCCAAGTCCGAGGGCCAACAACCCCATCCGGGCTTAAGTTTCTCGACTGCTGGAAGGCGATGACGGCTGAGCGCGTTTGCGCCCCATACACGCCATCTAGTCCGCCTTTATAGAGTCCTTGTTCTTTTAATACTGTCTGAACTTCTGCTACCACTACCCCTTGACTACCATTTTTGAGCATGGGAGCAGGTGAGGGAGAATAGCGGGCAAGGGGATTAAATTTTGCAGGCGCTGTGTTTTCGAGCGGCGCTGTATTTTCGAGCGGTGCTGTGTTTTCGATCGGCACAGTTGGCCCTTCATTACGCCCAGTCGGATCGTGAATCAGCTGCGCTTGTTTTTGCTGAATTTGACTTGGCTGCTCATATTCGGCGTGCATATCAATTGGCATCTCACTCATCTCAGGGACGATCTGAGGAGCGCTAATCCCGGCAGCGTTTGCACTCATCCCGTTTAAGAGTAGCGGGATCGAGGCGATCGCAGAAAGAATGCTCAGGGATTTGATATTTGAGTTCAAAAATTTTGCTGTCATCAGCGTCAGTTCCTCTTTCAAAAACACAAGATGCTATAAATGCACCGTTTGTGGCTTAGAAAGCCTCCTACTTGTTTTGCATTCAAATTAGAAAATTTGAATGATTTCCAGCTTTTGTATGTCTTCGTCAGCTTATAGGAGATGCTAAATCTGAGCATAGTTCTATAGTTAGAGCTTCTAATTGCAAAATATCTGACTAGAGAAATAGCTACCCGATTTTTAATCTAAGAACTAGATGATGATGTTTTTGTAGTAGAAGGAGGAGCAATGCCCGCCCTAATCGCATTTTGTAAGCATTGTCTGCTCCAAAACCCAAAACTTTTTCTTTAGCTTGAACGAGACTGATAGGAAGATTAAAGAGGATGATTTAGGAGAAAATTTTCTAAGAAAATCAAAAAAAAATAGTTAGCTGGGAGCGATCGCGAACCGTGGAAAATACAAGGGAAAGTCCAAGCGTGGCGAACTGACAGGTTAGCGCTAGGCTAACGCCTCGCCTCGCTGTTTTCATGCCCAAAGGGCTGTATGCGATCGCGCTCTGTTCGCATCGCCCCTGGAATGAGTAATCTGTTATAGCAGGGAGAATGCGGTGTGAAGCAGGAGGTTGTTGATGAGCGATCGCGTAGCGGATTCCCTAGGGACTTCTCGCCCCTTCAAGTTGATGCTAATCGATGATGACCCGATTTTTCGGTTGGGTCTTAGCACTGCATTGGCGTCGTTTCCGGAGCTGCAAGTCATTTCCCAGGCGGATAGCGCGGCTACTGCTTTGGAGATTTTGGCAGCCGGGGTGGGGACAGACAACGCTCCAAACCTGGTGATATTAGAACTAAACTTAGGTCGCTCTAACTCGTCTTTGGGGGGATCGATCGGGTTGCAACTGTGCCAGGAAATCAAGACGCAATTCCCTAAATTACCGATATTCCTTCTCAGCCAACGACTCACGCCACCGGAACTGACAGCAGCAAGGACGCTGGGTGTCGAGGGTTATTGCCCCAAAGGCACCGACCTCTCAGTTCTGGTTCCAGCGCTTCGTCAGGTCGCCTCTGGGGAAGTTTATTGGTCAGAACTCGTACAGACACAAAATTACGCGCCTGTAGAAGCCTCAGATGTCATAGAGCAAAGTCGTTCATCCTTGCTCTTGCAAATGCGTCAATCTGGACTGCGGCAAATTGATACCGCGATCGCCCAGGTGACAAACCAAGTCCAAAACCCCAATCTTTCGACACTAGACTGGTTCATCCTAACGGGACGGCAACGAGAATTGCGGACAGCCCGGTGGCTGGTGAATCAGCTGTTACCCGTGGCGGTGACAGGGACAGATTTTACCCAAAACTTTGGGGAAAACCCCAACGACTTCCTCAACGCACCCGTATCAGGAAGTCGCGATCGCCGCAGGGGTGCCCCTCTCCCCACTCCGGAGCCGAGGCGCAGGAATAATCCCTCTTTAGACTCAGCACTCACTACTCAGTCCTCAGCGCTTTCTGAATCCTCGCTCCTCAGCCCCCTGCTTGACGCTACTTTAAATAAACTCCAATTCGGACTCAAGAATCTGACAGGCTCTCCGTTGGAAATTGATATTCTGCTGGAGGACAAGAAACGGGAATTGCTTTATCTGATTTTGCGTAAATTCGAGGAAGTCTTGGAGGAATTGCGGCTTTCCCAACTACAGCCGGAAGCGATCGCTCTGAAGCACTCAATGATTCTGCGGGATTTGTGGCAAGCATCTACTACTGATTTTTTTGGCAAATATTACACGATTCAAGTCGGCAACCTTGAAGTAGATATTGTCAATACCCTGTTACAGGATGAAACAATTATTCAACAATCTTTTCTAGATAAAATTCCTCTCGTTGCCGACATCATTAACTATCTGCTTTTTCAAACTCCTCTGATAATTGACAATGTTTCCTACTCTTTTGGGACACCGGAAGCACGGGTTCGAGCAGAAGCGATCTTGGAGAATTTATTAATTCAAATTGCCAATAGTGTTGTGCAACCCCTGCTGAACTACTTTGCAGATGTGGAAGTCATTAAACAGATTTTTTACGATAGACGTTTGATGTCATCGCGGGAAATTGCCCGATTTCGGAACAATCTATCGTGGAAATATCGTTTAGAAAGATATGTGGGTGAACCAACCGCAATTTTTGAAAGCCGATATCTTCTGCTGGCGCTGGGTGGCATCGGAATCAAAAAAATCTCTATCTATGCCCCCCGCACTCATGAATTACAACAACTGAGGGGTGCCCAACTCGCTTGTACCCTAGCCTTAGAAACCAGGGATGCGATCGCGCCGCGTCTGCGCTCAACCGTTGCCTTCCTGGGTGGCGGTGTTGTTTACGTCCTCACTCAAGTGATTGGGAGAGGCATTGGTTTAATTGGACGCGGGATTATTCAAGGCATTGGCACGACGTTGCAAGAAACTCGGTTTGGCAAAAATAGCGAACGCCAGAAATGAAAAAGGGCAGGTAAAAAAAGCCGGTAACAACGAGCCGGTGAAATTCTACCAATTCGCCCTTTGCCCCTTCTCATAAGTTTAACTGATAAGAAAATATACTCAGGCTATTCCTGAAGGTTAAATAGAATTCAAGCACTGCTCCGATAAAATTTAAACACTTGATAAGACTTACGCGCGTCAACACGCTGTAAAGGCATGGCATTGCCATGCCTTTACGACAGAATCAGGCATACACTAATTAATTGCGTAAGCCTTGACTTGAATCAGCCGATCCGATTGTCAGAAAATGCGATCGCCACCACAATCTCAGCGTTCAGTATGGAGATAAAGGGAATTGATGATGCAGCCAAGATGATAGCAACCTACGATTTACGCCTGGTTGTTCTTTCGATGGCGATCGCGATCGCGGCTTCTTACACAGCGCTGGATTTAGCGGGACGAGTCACGGCGGCTCAAGGACGTGCCCGGAAGCTGTGGCTAGCGGGAGGCGCGATCGCAATGGGAAGTGGCATTTGGTCGATGCATTTTATCGGAATGCTCGCCTATTGCCTACCAATCTCAATGGCTTACGATTTCCCCACTGTCTTGGTTTCGATGGGAGTCGCAGCGATCGCTTCCGCCGCAGCTTTGCATATCGTTAGCCGCGAACAAATGGGTCGGCGAAGATTACTCGCGGGTGGCATTTTCATGGGCTGTGGCATTGCCGCGATGCACTATACGGGCATGGCGGGGACGCGGTTAGAAGCGACCGTTACTTATGACTTGAGGCTGGTGGCAGTTTCGATGGCGATCGCGATTAGTGCTTCCTGGATCGCTTTGTGCTTAGCCTTCCATCTGCGGACAGCGGCAACATTAACCGGGAACTTGCGAAAGATCGGCAGCGCGATTGTGATGGGATGCGCGATCGCAGGGATGCACTATACCGGGATGGCAGCGGTAAGCTATCAATCAACCAATCCATCCGGGGTGGAGTTGTCCCTGATGATGGACAATTCTTGGCTGGCAGTTGAGATTGGAATTGCCACGACGATCGTGCTGGCGCTAGCGCTGTTGGGTTCTGTCGTCGATCGACGCCTGAAAATCGGGATGGCGAGAGCAGAGGCACTGCGGGAAAGCGAAGAGCGGTTCCGGGCTTTAGTGCAGAATGCCTCTGATATTCTGGTGATTGTTGCAGCTGATGGCACGATTCGCTATACCAGTGCCTCCATTGAATCGATTTTGGGCTACGAACCGGAAATTTGGCTCTCGAAACCAGCGATTGAAATCGTTCATCCGAGCGATCGCTCTCAGGCAGAGAAACTATTAGCAGCTGCACTGAATTCTCCAACTAGCAAATCTCCAACTAGCAAAGTTACCGCACAGTTTCGCATCCAGAAAGCCGATGGTTCTTGGCGAGATTTTGAAGCGATCGCCAATAATTTACTAGATGTGAAGAGTGTAGCGGGTATCGCAATCGCTTACCGCGACATTACCGAGCGTCAGCGATCGCAGGAGTCGCTGCGGGAAAGCGAACAACGATTTCGTTTGATGGCAGATATGGCTCCCGTAATGTTGTGGATGTGCGATTGCGACAAAAGTTGTCATTATTTTAATAAAGGCTGGCTCGACTTTACTGGCAGGACTTTAGAAGAATCGATGGACATGGGTTGGACGCAAAGCCTCCATCCTGACGATCTTCAGCAGTGTGTAGAAACATATCGCACTGCCTTTGATGCCCGCGAAAGTTTTGAAGTGGAATACCGCCTGAGGCGTTTTGATGGTGAGTATCGCTGGGTTTTTGATCAAGGCGTTCCCCGGCTGACTCCAGGCGGAAACTTTGTCGGTTATATCGGCTCTTGTATAGACATTAGCGATCGCAAGCAAGCCGAACAAGAGCGCGAAAAACTGCTCGTTTACGAACAACAGGCGAGAATGGTGGCTGAAGAAACCAACCGCATGAAGGATGAGTTCTTAGCAACCCTCTCCCACGAGCTTCGCACCCCCCTCAACTCAATGCTGGGATGGACTCAGTTGCTTCGGACTCGGAAGCTGGACGAAGCGATTATTGCGCGGGCAATGGAGACGATTGAGCGGAATGCCCGGTCGCAAACACAGCTAATTGAGGATCTTCTGGATGTGTCACGAATTATTCAGGGGAAATTTTGCCTGTATGTCCGTCCGCTAGAGCTATCCTCCGTCATTGAAGCTGCGATCGCGACCATCCAACCGGCTGCGGGTGCCAAGTCTATTCGATTGGAGTCTTTCCTCGATCCCTCGGCAGGGCTAATCTGCGGCGATCCAGACCGCTTACAGCAGGTTGTCTGGAATTTACTATCGAATGCAGTGAAGTTTACACCCCAGCGGGGGCGAGTCGAGGTGCGGCTAGAGCGGAATAACTCTTGGGTTCAGATTCAAGTCAGCGACACCGGAAGGGGGATCACTGCCGATTTTCTCCCCTATGTGTTCGATCGGTTTCGGCAAGCCGATAGCTCCATCACCCGGTCATACGGCGGACTGGGATTGGGGCTAGCCCTCGCCCGCCACTTGGTAGAACTGCACGGAGGTACGGTTTTTGCCGAAAGTCCGGGAGAAGGAAAAGGCGCAACCTTTACAGTGAAGCTGCCGATCCTAGCTGTCCTCGTCGAGCCAAAGGATATAGAGCAGGGATTCTGGACAAGGGACAACGAAGGACTCTCAGAGTGTCCTCCAGGACTCAACGGATTGCGAGTGCTGATAGTCGATGATGAAGCCGATGCCCGTGAGTTGCTGACGGTTATCTTGCAACACTACGGAGGCGAAGTGATGGCAGTTGCATCCGCAAAAGAGGCAATGACAGTTTTAACTGACGATGCTTCAGATTGGCGTCCGGATGTCCTAGTGAGCGACATCGATATGCCGAAAGAGGACGGCTATACTTTCATCCGCAAAGTTAGGGCGCTGGATGCACAACAAAAAGGAATTCCAGCTTTGGCTCTGACAGCGTATGCCAGAGAAGAAGATCGTTCGCGGGCTGTCAAAGCTGGCTTTCAGACACACGTCGCGAAGCCCGTGAAACCATTAGCGTTGGTGGCAGCGATCGCCCATTTATCTGGACGATGCGGATGAATCGGAGAATCGTCTCCAGACGCAATCAATCTCGTCTGGGACGGGGAGTTTAACCCCACCCCTGCCCGTCCCCGCTTTTCTGAGAGATGGGTTTAATATTCGCCCCTCTCCGTCAACGGAGAAGGGTTGGGGGTGAGGTTCCGAGTTCAAGTCAGAACTGCCCTAATTTCTCGATCCCCGCTGTGCAGAAGCCGCTGGCACCTTGACGCCCAACTTTTTAAACATCGCTTCTCGCCCCTGCATAGCCAAGACATCATCCAGGGGTTTTAAAGAAATTGGCGTTTGATATTTTTCTGCAAGTGCAGTTTGAATCAGCCAGTCAGCAATTGCGGGATTTTTGGGTAAAAGCGGGCCATGAGAGTAGGTTGCGATCGCATTCCGATAAAATGCTCCTTCCATCCCATCTTCCCCATTATTCCCATAACCGCTAATCACACGTCCCAAGGGTTCCACCTCACCTAAATAAGTGCGTCCGCCGTGATTTTCAAAGCCAATGACCAGAGGTGCATCCTCCGACATCTTTCGCAAATCCTCCGCCAATCGCGACGCCGTTATCTCAAACACGACATTACCGATACAGCGACGGGCATCTGGCCCCGGATGCTTACTAACAAAATCCAATAAACCCAATCCTTCAATCCGTTGCCCTAGTGCGGGTTCGTAATAGTGTCCCAGCAGTTGGGGCGATCCGCAAGTAAATACCCCAGGCGTTCCTGCTTCAATTTTCTGGGCGATCGCTTCTGCTTTGCCTTGGCGCAAATCGCGCATGACGATTTCCTGCTGTCGGTCTTGTGCGCCGCCACCCACGATTACATCGACTTGGCGAAATTGCTCTGCGGGGGCGTCCCGATCTAAGGGCATGATGTTGACTTTGATCCCCCGCCATTGGGCGCGTTGCTGTAAACAGATGACATTCCCGCGATCGCCGTAGGTACTCATCAGCGTCGGATAAAGCCAGCCAATTGTGAGTTCAAGTTGTTCGGGATTCATGGTGACAGTCAAATTTTTGGATTTTTAACGCAAAGTAGCGCCAAGGAAATCGCAGAGGTACGCAAAGGAAGGCGATTCTTTGCGTACCGAGGTCTTTCTTTCTACAGAATTTTTCGTCCGGTCAAAATACCACGGACTTCTAGCATCGCTGAGTAAGTCGGTAGAATGTGCAGCGTTTCGCCGGTGGCGGTGTGTTCTAAAGCAGTGGCGATCGCTTCTTGCAAATCTTCTTTCACGATCAGTTTGCAGCCATGTTCCTCGTCTGCTTGGCTGTATTGCAGGCGCAACGCCATATCGTAAACGCGATCGCCGCTGACTACCACCGTTCCTCCCTGTTCCACCAATTTCTCGGTGTCTACATCCCAAATCCAAGAGACATCGGTACCGTCTGGGGTGCGATCGTTTAGTACCATCAGCGTTGTGGAGGAACCACCGTGGCTTCTTTGCTGATTTACAGCGCGGATGGTTTCATTCAGCGCCACGGGATTTTTTGATAGCAAAATCCGCACCTTTTTCCCGGCGACTTCTAATTCCTCCGCCCGTCCAAAAGCTGCATGGAAGTTTTTAATCGTGTCCAGGATATTTGCGGTATCAACGCCAATTTCTTGCGCCGCTAAAATAGCCGCCAGCGTGTTGTATTTGTTGTAAATCCCTATCAAAATCTGAGGCCATTGGCGACTATCGATTGCCAGGGGGCTTTTTTCAAAGCCACAGCTAGGACATCGATAATCGCCCTGATGAGATAAGTAGACGCCCTGATAATCGAGAGAATGTCCGCACCTGGGACAATATATAGAATCTACTGCATGAGGAATTTCGTCAAGATAAGCGTCGGGTTCGCTTAAACCGAAGAATAAAACTCGTTGCGATAACTGTTGACCCAGATGAGACAAGGTGGGGTCGTCGCCGTTTAAGATTACCACCGTATCTTTGGATTGGGCGATCGCTTTCTGCCAACGCTGGCTAATCATATCCACTTCACCGTACCGATCCAGCTGATCCCGAAATAAATTCAAACACAGAATCAATTTTGGCTGAACCGGCGGCAAAACCTTTGGCAGAATATTTTCATCTACCTCTAAAATTGCATAGTCAGCGTTGAGCTGTCCGATTAAATTAGTGTTGGTTAGCAGTGCCGTGATTAATCCATTCACCAGATTGGCACCCGCTGCATTGTGAACAACGCGCCATCCCTGACGTTCCAGCATTGTCCGCAACAGCAGCGATGTCGTTGTCTTTCCATTCGTCCCCGCAATGAAAATCACGCCGTGCTTTACCTGACTAGACAGCAGCGACAACAGCTGCGGCTGAATGCGTCCGGCAATTTCTCCCGGTAAAACGCTAGCAGCCCCCAAACGCAGCAGGCGCACCAGCCGCGTCACTGTCTTTGCTGTCCCGACTGCTACGCCCAGCCGTAACCTATCTAAAAGCGATATTCTCACCACCACACTCCTGCCCCGGCTACACAAGCCGCACGCTTTCGTCGCGGCTTTACTGCTACTTACTTACTGAGCGCTGCTTTGCTCGTCAGCATTCTACCGTACTTGGCTGTAAATCCCCTGTCAATGATGAGTAAAAGTACCCAATAGCTCAGAGAAACAGATTTCTTGTCCCTACCGGCTACACAAACTCGCAGTAGATTTATTAGCCTCCAATTTCCTGCTTAGGAGCATGACTATAGGGGCGTGTTTGTACCATACGCCTACAAAACGTGAATGATTACCCGTTATTTAGTCCGCATTCCTAATTAGATGCCTTCCAGCCGTCCAAAAGATTTGGTCGTTCTACAGACGCGGGGAAGAGTTCTTTGAAAGCAGCCTGTCTAAGGTCTGGCTTTTCTGGGGTCATATTCCACAAGCTTTCGTAGAAGAAGAAGGACATCCCGGCAAATCCGCGCTGACGAACTGCTGCAACTTGCTCCTGAATTTGTGCAGCCTTAACTGGGTGAGGTTTCACGCCGCTGAGAATGCCGATGGCGACGGGGATATGACGCTGCGCTGCTTTGACTTCTGGTCGCTCTAATTCCCCAATAAAGCGGCTCAGGTCATCCCGATAGATTTGGACGATCAGTTCCTCAATCAGCCCCTGCTGTTCCCACTTCTGCCAGTCGGCTAGAAAGGAGTTGTAAGAGAATTCTTGGGGATTGGGAGAAAGGGCAAAAATAACGTTGGGTTTGCGGTCTTTGACCGCTTTGAACAACTGTTTCAGATAGGCAGTAATTTTGTCAGCTCGCCAGCGTATCCATTGAGGATCTTGGGCGTTGGCGGGAGGAGATTTCCCACCGTTTTCTTTCTTGTACAGTTCGACGGTGAAGGCGTCGTAGCCAAAATCGGCGGGAAAGCCGAAGTGGTCATCAAATTGAATCCCGTCAATATCGTATTTGCTAACAATTTCGACGACTAAATCTTGGATGAAATTTTGCACTTCGGGACGCATCGGATTCAGCCAAACTCGATTATGCGTTCCTTCTTTCCAAGTTTGGGAACCGTCGCGCTTTTTGAGTAGCCATTCGGGGTGGCGTTTGGCGAGATCAGAATCAGCGGGTGCCATGAAGCCGAATTCAAACCAGGGGATGACTGCCATGCCTTTTTGGTGTCCCTGGTCTACAATTTCTTTGAGGATGTCTCGTCCTTGTAAGCCTGGGGCGGGATCGAGCGATCGCCCAGTGACTTTTTGGGCTACAGCACTGGGATATAAGGTATAACCCCAGTTCCAAACGGTAGGATAAACGGTATTGAAATTTAGCTCATCGAGGCGTTGCAGGGCTTTGCTCAGGCGCTCGCGCTCAAACAACACGTCACTATCGATATTCGTCAGCCATACCCCCCGAATCTCTCTTGATGCGCTTGGCGGAGTCCCAACGCTAGCGATGTATTGGGAAGGCACTAATCCACCTGTTCCGGTAGCTTGACACAAGAAAGCCGCAACCTCGGCACGACTTGCCAACTGATTTGGATTGAGTGTCTTGACGTTGGGGTAATTGACTACGATTTGTTTTTCGGTTGCAGCAGCGATCGCATTCCGCGCATAGGCGGGAATTGCCCTTGCATCGGTAAATGCCCCAGTCAAGGTGCTACTCACCGCCTGAGTGGGGGAATACTTCAAACCACTCGCCAAAGATACCAACGCTTGCGATCGCGGGATTTTTTCGTTCGGCTTGAACACCCCGCCCGGATAACCCGACATAAATCCCTTTTTATAGGCTTTCCGAATTGCATCTACCGCCCAGTAATTTGCTGGGATATCCGCAAATTGACCGCCGCTACGAACTTCCGCTGCATTGGGGAAAGCTTTGCCAACCATCGCAGCAAACTCACCTCTGGTTACGGGTGCCCTCGGTCGAAAACTCCCATCCGGGTAGCCACTAATAATCTGCTTCTGTGCCAACTGTTCTATACAGGGTTGCGCCCAAAGTCCTTGCACATCCACAAATTTTGTCTGAGCAAATGCAGCGGGGTTTACCAGCGTCATGCAGAAGCTAAAAGCGACCAGGAAGACAAACCAGGCCTGACGTCCAAAGGTGCGGCTAAACCAAACTAGCCCGTCTGCGAGGCTCGTAAAAAGTCGTTTGACAGAGTATTTCAATATCTACCTCAATAGGGTTGTACAAAAATTTACCCAAATATTATGGAACCACAAATCATGACTTGGGCATTTCGGCAAAGGTTGCAGCAAGTTGGCTAGGCAAAAGTTGTGGTGTCATGGAAATCATTGGTCATCGAAGAATAGCGATCGCTCCTTTTAATGATGAGGTTAAGGATGAGGCAAGTCCAACCAGGATACACAAGACTTACGCACTGAAAGCTTGAAGTCTAGATCCCCTCTAACCCTCCTTGAAAAGGTGGGGACAGAAAAAGTCCCTCCTAAAAAGGGAGATGTAAGCAGGGTGGTTTCATTGATTAAAAGAAAATTTTGTAACGTTGATTTTGGTTGGCGGTAGTGGCTTTTTGATTGCCATGCCCCTACAAAATGTCACCATGCGTCGATATTTTCGTTGATTGTATGAAACCAGCCCTTTAAAAAGGGGGATGCAAGCGGAATCTCTGCGTAAGTCCTGGCTGGAATGATTTTGGGTTAATTCAAAAACCGATCAATCCGGCTTTGGCATCGAATTTTTACTCTCAGCAGTTGTGGCAGATGGGATGACCGTGAGTGAGAAACACGATACCGATCGCGAACTTAGGGGTCAAGGCTTAGCGAATATCATCCTCCTTTGGGGGAATTCCGGCTATCGGCGCGATCGCCCACACTGCCATCCATGTTTGTTCTGGTGGGAAAACCCTTCTCTCAGGGGAACAGAAGCCTTCTCGAAGTAGAGGCGCAATCGCTTTCTTGGCGTTCAAATGTGGAAGGGCGCTCGCCTACTTTACGAACTTTCGCGTACCCGCATCTGCCATAAGTTGGGTTTGGGTCAATAAATCTGAAGATTACGTAATAAATCCCCCAAAGCTACTATCGCGTCTGCTACAGTTTTGATTTATACAGCCCAGGAAGAGGCGGATTGGTTTCTAAATCTCTCACAAAGAGCCAAGACTCCTGCGGTTGCCTTGTCAGAAATTTCTATTTCTTTCCGTGGTTTCATCAGGCAGGTGTGCAATGTTTGCATAGCGGCAATCAACCCTTATGAATTTTATGAATAAAGCTTTTTAACGTAGACACAAGCTGTCGGCGTTTTCAAAAACTAGAGTTGCGGCTTTTCCTAGAATACGTAGCGCTCTAAGACATTCGCCCTCTACCGCCAGCCTCCATCAATGCGATCGCGCTCATAGCATATCGCGGGTCGTTATCTCTAAAGCCACTTGCATTCTCTGTCCAGAGCCAGCACTTGTAGCTTTAAGAAACCTAACGATATGTTAATTTTTATTACAATCTATTTTTTGTTTAAGGAAAACCCGAATCCCTCTGTGTACCCAATAACAGGGTGTACGCATACTCCACAACCTCTACAGGATACTCAATTCAAGCTCAGGATTCGTCTGGCTCCTTTTGGACAGACAAGCTGAGATCACTTAAATTAGGTGATAGAGATCACGGAAAAATAAGATACCAGTCATTGTCTTGTTAGAGTGCCCTCGGCTGAGCGATCCCAAAATCACCCGATATAAGGAAGTAAAAAAAAACCTCGATTGGAAAAATGTTAATTAAACTCCCTTTGGTACCCGCCATGACTGAGCTTTATGATTCAGAAGATGTCCAGGCAAACCACAAGCGATCGCTTAGAAGACTCGCCAAGGCGATCGCGCTTTCTCAAGGTGAGTTCTCGCTGATTTTAGTGTCCTGCAACTATCCCCAGTTACAGGAGCAGATGGCGAAGCTGCTGAAAGAACTCTCCTCAGTCGAAATTCAAGAAATCGTCCTGCATCCTTCAGTGAAGACGCTTTATACAACGATTCAAAAAACAATTGAAGATCAGCAGCCGCCAGCCTTGATGGTTTTCGGTTTAGAGTCCGTGGTGGACATTAATCAAGTACTTACCTCGACGAACCTCGTCCGGAATCAGTTCCGCAAACAGTTCGCTTTTCCGCTAGTGTTATGGGTGAGTGATGAAATTCTGCAAAAACTGACTCGGATGGCACCGGATTTTAAAAACTGGGCTACCACCGCCATTCGATTTGAGGTTCCCAGCAATCAGTCGGTAGAGTGGACAGCCATCACTGCTTGAATGGCGAGCATCCTGCAAGATGACTAACGCACTGACAGTCGGTAGGATGGCATGACGCACTCTAACCAGACGCACTCTAGCCAGAACTATATAGGCATCATTAAAGAGTCACTGGTGACTCCACATAAATTGTTGGTTCCTGCATCTTAAACTCTATGCCATACTCGATCAGATGCTTAGAGATTTTTTCGTTCGCCAATTCCAGTAGATGCTTTCGCAGTTGAATCGAGTTTTCACTGGAACCCAGAATAAAAAACGTTACCCTCGCTCTCGTTGTTTGCTTTTCCGCATTATTCATTAACGTAATATTTGTACTACCGGGATCGATCCCGAACACGGAGTCTGTACTCTGATTAATGACTTGCTGTACTAGCGCCTGTTCCCGATCTTCTAGTAACCGAAAAAAATCTAGATAAAGTAAAACCATTACTTTCTTGCCCATCGTCACATTCTCAATTTCTAAATTTGCCAATGTGGAATTGGGCACAATATATAACGTACTTTTAGCCGCCGTGCGAATCTTAGTAGAGCGCAAGCCAATCGATTCAACGCGACCAAATAAACCTCCGGGTACATTGCCAATTGAAGGAAGACGAATATAATCCCCAGGAACAAAAGGGCGATCCAAATACAAAACAATCGTCCCTAAAAGCTGCTCTAGAGTCTTTTGAGCCGCAAACGCCACTGCCAAGCCACCAATCCCTAAACTTGCCACCAAGCCCACTAAATTGAATTGCTGGCTCTGAGCAAAAGCCAGAATGGCGATGAAGCCGAGAGCAACATTCATTAAAGTCTCAATTACGAGAATCAGTTCATCAAAATCTCGACCAAATTTCCCAAGTAAATCAATCCCATAAATTCGGATAAACTGCCGAAATAATCGGGAGATTAACCAAGCTACACTAATAATGACCGCTAAATCTAAAAAAGGTTTGATTAATTTATAAAGTGCTTGATAATCTTCAATCCAGGTTAACGAAAGAGAGATAAGGATGAATGTACCCGCCACTCTAAACAAGTGTTTGATTGGCTCGATCAAGCCTTCATAAATACTCGTTACTTTCTCCGAGGCAAAGCGGCGGACGATTAATTTGCTGATACCAGGCGTGTATCGTCCCAACAGCAAAGACAGGAGGACAAAGAGTAAGAAAATAAGGGGTTTGGAAATATCGATTTGAAGAACTTGATGACGAATATCGGCAAGATTTAGATTAGATAGTAATGGGTGAATCCACATAAATTGTTGGTTCTTCAATGTCGAAGGCAATCCCGTAATATTTCAATTTATCTGTAATATTTTGACTGGCAATATCGAGGAGTTGACGCCGCAATCCCATCGATACTTCGCTTGAGCCTAAGATAAAAAAAGTAATTTGTGCTTGCGTTTTTATCTCGCTATCCTTGCCCAAATCTTTAAACGTAACTTCGGTGTTGCGTGAGTCGATGCCAAAAATATCTTCTGTACTGTCTAAGATAACTTGACGAATTAAGGCACGTTCTTCGTTCTCAATTTTCCGGTCAAAGTTTAAGTAGATGAGAGCCATAACTTTCTTTGCACCCGAAAAATTCTCAATGTTCACCTGTGTTAAGGAACTATTTGGTACGATTACCAATGTTCCTTTGCCAGAGGTGCGAATTCTGGTGGAACGCCAGCCAATTGACTCAACTCTGCCAAAAATACCATCTGGCAAGCCAATATAGTCATCGACAACAAAGGGGCGATCGAGATAAATAACAATGCCGCCTAATACTTGTTCCAAAGTTTTTTGGGCAGCAAAGGCAACGGCTAAACCACCAATCCCTAAACTAGCGACCAAACCAAAAATATTAATTTTATGAGTTTCGGCAAAAATAACGATAATCAAAAATATAATAATAAAATTAGCAATTAATTTAGCCAGGATTAGCAGTTCGCTGTTGATTTTACGTCCACTGTTGATAGCAGCATCTAAGAGATAGATATCAAAAACCTGCTTAAACAGGCGAGAACCCAACCAACAGGCAGCGATCGCGAGAGATAAACTAACTGCAAATTCGATTAAACCCGACTGAAAAAAAGCCGGGACTAAGTGTATGGCAGTGTCAGCGATCGCTAGCCCAATGACAACTCCCAATAAACCCTCGTAAGGTTTAACGACTTTTTGATAGGCTGCAAGAGCCTGAGAAGAAACTAATTGCACAACTTCTGCTAATTCTGGTAATTCTTCCACTTTATTACAGCAGAATGGAAATTGATAAGCTTTTCATTTAACCCGAATCTTAAGGCAAGATGTCTGAAACGTTTGTGCAGGGGGGAACAATCGCCGCGATCGCTACCGCTGTTGTTCCCCAACAGGGGAGTGTGGGGATTGTGCGCGTATCGGGAGCGGAAGCGATCGCGATCGCGCGTACCCTCTTCCACGCACCAGGGAAGCAGCCGTGGGAATCTCACCGCATCCTCTACGGATATGTGCGCGATCCCCAAACGCATGATGTGGTAGATGAAGCACTGTTGTTGATGATGCAAGCGCCTCGCTCCTACACCCGTGAAGATGTGGTAGAGTTCCACTGCCACGGCGGAATTATGCCAGTGCAGCAGGTATTGCAGCTGTGTTTGGAGGCGGGGGCAAAATTAGCACAGCCGGGAGAGTTTACCCTGCGGGCGTTTCTGAACGGGCGTCTGGATTTGACGCAGGCGGAGAGTATTTCCGATCTCGTGGGAGCGAAATCGCCTCAAGCGGCTCAATCTGCGCTCGCCGGTTTGCAAGGGAAGTTGCAAAAGCCAATTCGCTCCCTGCGTACCACTTGCCTCGATATCTTGGCAGAAATTGAAGCCCGAATCGACTTTGAGGAAGATTTGCCACCGTTGAATGAAGCGGATATCATCGCCCAAATCGAGCAGATATTGGCAGAAACTACGAAAATTTTGGCAACTGCCGCACAAGGTGAACTCCTCCGCACTGGCTTGAAAGTGGCGATTGTCGGGCGTCCCAACGTGGGGAAATCGAGTTTGCTGAATGCCTGGAGTCGGAGCGATCGCGCCATCGTCACCGACCTTCCCGGCACCACTCGCGACGTTGTAGAATCGACTCTGGTCGTCGGTGGAATTCCCGTGCAAGTGCTAGATACTGCGGGGATTCGGGATACTGCTGATGTGGTGGAAAAGATTGGGGTTGAGCGATCGCGCGATGCCGCCCAAGCCGCTGACTTGGTACTACTCACCATTGATGCCCAAGCCGGTTGGACGCCTGCCGATGGAGAAATCTACGAACAGGTACAACACCGCCCCCTCATTTTAGTTATTAATAAAGTTGACCTGGTTGGGGAAATTCCAGAATTGTCTCTTCCAGACACCATTCACCGGGTTGTACCCACCGCAGCCGCCCACAACCACGGCATTAACGCCCTAGAAGAAGCCATTTTGGATGCCGTACATACCAGCAACCTCAAGGCAGCTGACTTAGATTTGGCAATTAACCAGCGACAAGCAGCGGCACTAACGAGGGCTAAAACTTCTTTGCAACAAGTGCTGGCTACTATTACCGATCAACTCCCTCTCGACTTCTGGACAATTGACTTGCGAGGTGCCATTCAAGCTTTAGGAGAAATCACCGGCGAGGAAGTCACCGAATCAGTTCTCGATCGCATTTTTAGCCGGTTTTGTATTGGGAAATAAGGAAGGGATAGGGAATGGTTTTTAGAAATCTCTATTACCCAACTTCCTGATTCTGTTGATTTTGCAGGTAGGGCTAATTGTTTGTACAGCCCCATTTAGGCTGAGGGTGTAATCACAATACAGACAATTTAATATTATGCACAAGCACAAACAAAACTCAGGCAAATCTACCGCTCCTAACCAGCGCCAAGCGATTCGGAAAGGATACGAACAATATAGCGTCCAAGGTTTCTACGAACAATTTGGAGATGAATATCGAAATCCTCAAGAGTCCGCCATTCAAAAAGTTTTGCAACTTGCAGTTAGTCAATGGCAGCTAGATTTTCACAAAGTATTAGACTTAGCTTGTGGCAGCGGCGAAGTGACTTTAGCGCTGCAAAGTTTAGGATGTAACAACATTGATGGCATCGATCCCTACACCTACAACGCCTATTTAAATCGCACGGGTAAAGAAGCTGAACCCTATACTTTTGAGGACATTGCCTCTGGAATTCTCAACGACCGGGATTATAGTTTGATTGTGTGCAGCTTTGCGATGCATTTGCTGCCAGAGTCACGTTTGCCTATCGTTGTTTACCAACTAGGTCTAATTGCCCATTCAATGATAATTATTACCCCAAACAAGCGCCCTCACTTGAAGCCGGAATGGGGATGGCTTTGCTTAGATGAAATCATGTGTAGCCGCGTGCGATCGCGGCTTTATCAGCGAACTTATGGGCAAAGTGGGCAAGGAGAGTAGGCATTGCTCACCCCGATCCCGAACCTAGCTTCTCACCGTTGTTTCTCGCAGCAATTGTTTAACGGTTCCTACTAGCTCGTGGGGTTCAAAGGGCTTAGAAATATAGGCATCTGCGCCTTGCTTCATTCCCCAGTAGCGATCGAATTCTTCCCGTTTGGCTGAACACATCACCACAGCTACCTTCTGGGTTTTGGAGTCGGCTCTAATTTTACGGCAAACTTCGTAGCCATTCATCCGGGGCAGCACAATATCTAGCACCACTAAATCCGGACAATTGCCCTTCATTTGCTCCAGCGCTTCGACACCATCACAAGCCACAGTAACACTCAGCCCGCTCTCTTGCAGAAGGTGTGAGATCATCTCCCGTTGCGTGTGACTGTCTTCCACCACTAGAACTGTAGTCATAACTCCTACCTACTTACGAGGTTCAAATGTTCGCAGGAAAAAATGAGCGCACCCCAAGTTAAATTGCGTCTAGTTAGATAAAACTTATCTACTTCCGCTCATTTTCGCTTATGAGTCTAAAAAGTGTTTACGTAAATGCACGTAATTTTTCCGGGTTATTTCCGTTATATTTTAAGCGATCGCTCTGGAATCAGATTATCAATCAACGAACATCTTCACTCAATCTTCAAAGTTATTCCTAATTTTTCCTGAAAAGTTGTAAAGATTTTGTACAAATCCGCAGAAATACGGAAAAGCCGAATTTGGTCAATATCCTTGTACGTAAGCATACAGAGCCATCTTTAGGTTCTAATTTTTATTAAACTCTATGTATCGGTTATAACTAATAATTTTAAATTTATGGAAGAAAAACTGCGATCGCGGCTGAACTGTCGCCAGTTTCTACTTGGCTGTGCCCTGACTGGCGGCGGGATCGTTGCCGCAGATTTGTTATCAAAATCTGGACAAGCACAAGTCGCTGCCCCTGCTATTGTGACATCGGATAAGATGCGTCCGCAAATTCCATTTGGGGTTGCTAGCGGCGACATCACAGGCAACAGCGCCGTCGTGTGGAGCCGTTGCAATCGCCCTGGACGAATGATTGTGGAATATTCGACAACCGAGTCATTCCGGAATGTGCAGCGGGTCGTGGGACTAGCCGTCCTGGAAAACAGAGACTTCACGGCACAGATTTATCGAGCTGACTTGCCACTGAATCAGCAGATATTCTAGTGAGTCACCTCCCAGGATTTAGCTGATATCAACATCTACCGCGACCCCGCACAAGGCAGTTTCCACACGACAAAAGTCGTAACCGCAAAAGTCGTATCATTGCGTGATTTCTCTCTTCCAGACTGAGTCTGGAAGAGAGGGGAAGTCTCTCAATCAGCCCACGACTATAGCGAAGCTAAGCTAACAGTATCCAGCACTTTTTAAGAAGCTTCCCGCTCCATCAACTGATTAAATCGTTCTACGCCTTCTTTGTAGCGTTGCCCTTCATATCCCATTACTTTCTTGATAATCCACTCCTTATGTTTTCCATCTTCCAGAAGTAAGGGGATCGCTAGAATAAAAACTTCATCCTCTTGAATAAAGCGCTTAAACCAATTACACGTATCAGAGAAGCTACGCTCATGGTAATTGTAGACTTCCCCTAATATTGCCTTGAACGATAAGCTGCCAATTTTTTCCGACTCGCGCCCCAGTAAAATTGAGTCTTCCGACCTCAGATGAGACTTCAATTGAGCTAATTTGTGGGAGTTTATCAGCTGCTTTCGCAAAGTGGAAAGAATGCCTGTACGAATGTGGGGAAATTTGCGATATAGGTAATCGGAAACAGCAGCATTGATGATCCCGTTGCCCAAAAATTCTAACTGTTTATTCGGCTGCTTACGCTCTTTCAAGTTCTGAAGATGATGCTCCAGAACTGGATCGATTAAGTGCTTGACGATCCATTTCTGCGTCTGTGAGAAGCGACGATCGAGGTACATTGCGCCTAATAACGCCTCAAATGCATCTTTAAAGGGGTTATTCACCTTCTGGCGCAGCAGGTTCCAGTCTTCACCCGAACCCAGCAACAGGTCTTCTCCTAACCCGATTTGGAACCAAAGCTTGGTCAACCTTTCTCCATCAACGAGCTTGTCTCGCAAAACTGAGAATTTGCTGATTTCTAGATAGGGGCAGCGTTCGTAAAGGTAGTCAGCAACCACGAAGTTGAGAATCGCATTGCCAAGGAATTCTAGCCGCTGATTGTCTTGCCCAGATTCGCCGATTTGGGTGGCGAAGGAGGTATGGGTTAGGGCGAGGCGGAGTAGGTTCTTGTCTTTGAAACGGAGACCAATTTTATTTTCGACCGTTTCCGGGTTCCATGCCATCTTCTTTTTCCTCTATGAAATGCCTAATTAACGAAGGCAAAAGGAAAAAGAAATTTTAGATTTGAGATTGAAAAAATCAATGAGCAATCTTAAAATTTACAA
Source organism: Coleofasciculus sp. FACHB-1120 (assembly GCF_014698845.1). Classification (NCBI taxonomy): domain Bacteria; kingdom Bacillati; phylum Cyanobacteriota; class Cyanophyceae; order Coleofasciculales; family Coleofasciculaceae; genus Coleofasciculus; species Coleofasciculus sp. FACHB-1120. The sequence goes on from NZ_JACJTV010000032.1 coordinate 46,388, forward strand.
TGATTTTTTCTTTTTCCTTTTGCCTTTTAATTGCCTTTATCTCGGACGTCCTAAGGTGGTGATGTACACAACTGCTTCATCAGCAGGGATACCCAAGACTTCATTCACCTGGTTATCAAAGAAGCCGCCGATGCCGCTGACGCCTAAACCGAGGTGAATGGCGGCTAAATTCAGCCGTTGCCCTAAATGACCGGCATCCATGTGTAAATAACGATAAACGCGATCGCCATACTGCGCCACTGCTGTTTTCAAATCTGCTGTGTGGAATAGCACTGCTCCCGCATCTCTACCCAAATCTTGCCCCAAGCACAGATAGTGCAATTCCTGGCGGAAATTTTTAAAGCGGATTTGCCGCAATTCCTGAGCTTTCGGTGCGTAATAGTAGCAGCCTTCCTCCAGTCCTTCTACCCCAGACACGGCGATAAAGGTTTCGATTAAATTTAAATCAAAATAGTCCGGAGAGCTATCTAAACCTTGGTCGATGTAGTGCTGGGGTTGGTAGGTGAAATCTAGTAAAGCTTTCAGTTCCTCTAGAGTCACATCTTCACCCGTGTAGGCACGAGTCGAGCGCCGCTTGAGAATGGTTGTTTCCAAGTCGTGCAAATTTGCTGCCCAATCAATTGGCGTCGTGACGGTTGAAACCTTGAGACAGAAGGGGAAGTTGTATTTATCATCGGGAGTTGGCGGTTGCAGGACATCTTGAGGGATGGGCGTCTTGCCAGTTATCTGCTGGCTTTCCTCAATCTGCGTCGCTTGGTGGCAGTAACCGAGCAATTCACCATCGGGGATATTAGGATAGTCTGTTTGGGTGACAGAGGGCAATGCAGTTGGACTGAGGGGCAAGTTTTGTTTCACATCCAGCAAGTCTGCCAGAGCGATCGCGCAAATGACCGCTTCCTCCTTTGGGTCGAGGTAAAGTAACTCATTCACTGCCCGATCCACAAACCCCCCAATTAAGTGAGGGCGGTAGTCATTGAGGGCACTCGCCAGCTCAATATTGCCCAACAGATGCCCCGTATCCAAAAAAATCCGCCGATAAGCTCGGTCTTGATAGCGCCAAGCAGAACGGTAGAAGACGGCTGTGGTGACGAGGCACAATTGGGTACTATCTAACACCGGATGCCAAAAACAAGCTGTTTGTAGCGCTTTCCAGGCATCACTGTCCCAAAAATGTATTAAAGAATGGCTCTGAGGCTGATAGTTATAGAGTCCAGGTGGTAAAAGCGGCGTCCCACGGGAAATTAAATAAATCTCCGCTGGGTACAATCCCCCGGCGGAGGGGGCTGCCCGCAGATACATCGGATTTCCCATTGTCATTACTTTGGCGGTCAAGCCATAGCTGCAAAACAGCAGCCGCGACAGGCGACGCCATGCTTGGGTTTTTTCGCCCTCATCTACTAACGCCTCTGGTATTTCTGTTAGATAGGGCTTCAGGTCATAGGATGAGCCAATTTTGTAGTCCTTAAAAGGCACTGGTTGACGCTCCCAGTCCAGCCCCTGGCTCTTAGAGGCGAGGGTTTGGGGATCGTATTTAGTCCGCTCGTGATAGTGCTGAGCAATTGATACTCGCAATTCTGGCATACAGCTGTCTAGCAACGCTTCCGCTTCGCCTTCCATCTTGCCATCCCCAGCAGCAAACGTGTCGTGCCGTTAGGTACAAATAAATCTGTGTCGTTCTGGATTCATTCTGTTTTAACGGTTTTTCGGGGCGAATCGGGGCAAACCGCGATTCGTAAAATTAAGGTTGACCAACCCGTAGATTAACCGGCGTGCGGGGGTTCGGACGGTTGAGGAGATGATTGCGATCGCTGCTGCTTGAAGCGGTGATAGCCAAGGGGAACCGCCACTAACAGCAGCAAAAACGGGCTAAAGACTGCTAACCAAATCGCCAACCGGATCAAGCTGGTGGTGAGTTCGCCCAAGGAGTGCGTTGCTTGGTTCCAGGTTTCCCGAACATCTGAACCCAAAGGTCGCGCTGGGGGAATACCTGCGATCGCTTCTTCCAAAGTTAGGGTAATGGTAGAGTAGGCGACTCGACTGCGTAAGCTTTTCAGTTGTGCATCCAGCTGTTCGATATTTTGCCGCACGTTGCTGAGTTCGTTGGCAACTTTCAGGACATCCCCCACTGAGCCGGAGCGTTCCATAATTTTGAGTAAGGTGCTTTCCTGTTTCCGCAGGTTCCGCAGTCGGGCTTCGTTATCCACGAGTTGATCGGTAACATCTTCAGCGGTGAGGGTGCGGCGCTGTACGGTTCCCAGTTTTGCTAAGAAATCGAGACTGGTTTCGAGCTGCTCTTGCGGAACCCGAATTTGCATAGATGCAGTGTGACGGGCGTTATCGTCTTTGGGTTTTTGCTCTTGGAATTTTAGTAAGTCGCCCTGCTGTTGTTTAACAATTTTGGAGGCGATTTCAGTGCTTTTTTCTATGGAGTTGACACTCACCGATAGTTCGGCGTTTTTGATCAATTGGGGGCGCTGTCTCGGCACCTGAGCTTTCGCCACAGCACGGCTTGCTGTGTCTTGGGAGCGAGCGGCTCCGGCTTCGGCTGCTGGATTTGCCATTGGCGCTGAATTTGGGGCGGTGGGAGCGAGTTGAGCGAATTGTGTCTTTTGTTCCAAAGAAGAGGCACAACTGGTTAAAACGATGCCTCCCAGCAAGGCACTTAAGAATAAAGAAGGTTTCAGCGTTGGATGAAGTGAGCCGTTCATGGCATAACCCCCAATTTAGTTATTGCCAGTATGCCTTACTGAAAAAAGGGGCACGCTGATTGTTGCGGTTTATGCAACACAGGGCGTTGTGGCGATAGCGGTTCTGACTTTAGTGCAATATATTCGGAACCTCACCCCCAGCCCCTCTCCGTGAACGGAGAGGGGGGAATATGGAGGTGAGTGAAAACCGCGATATAGTTTCTCGCGCCTGCAAGAGCGATCGCATCTAACGGCTTCCCTAAGCTAGATACGTGCTTTGTTAATTTACTTCACACTAGATCGAGAATTCGAGGAAAAAAGGACTGTTTTTCGTGATTGCTAACCTAGTTGAAAATGGTTGGGAAGTTATTTATCATCGCGCCCATGCCTTGCTAGCTGCTCAAATAGCGGGTCACTGGCACCAGAAAGATCGCCCAGAACGCTTGATCGAGACGGTGGCGGCAATTTCCCATCACGACGACTTAGAACGCGAGTGGGAAGGAAATCACCTCACCGAAGCGGGGGCACCCTTGGACTTTACCCTCGACAAGAAAACGGATCTCAAAAAGCTGGCTACACTGACGCAGAATTCCCGCTACCGAGGACGTTGGGTAGCTTTGTTGATTTCGATGCATACCAGCTTTCTCAATGAAGGGAAACGGGGAGAGTCGCCGGAATTGGACAAATTTCTGGATGAGCAAAAAGAGCATCAAAAGCAATGGATTAAGGGGTTGAAGATTACCCAAAAAGAAGCTGATAAAGCTTATGCATTTATGCAATGGTGCGATCGCTTCTCACTCATCCTCTGCAACCACGAGTTACCTGCGGGTGAGCGGGCTTTGGAAATTAGCAAGGGGCCAGACGGAAAGCGCTATGATGTGGTGCAGCGTAGCGATGGGAATCTCACCGTGCAACCTTGGCCTTTTGCAGAAGAAAAGTTTACGGTGAATGTGGAAGCGTGCTACCTCAAACAAGTGAAATTCGACTCAAATGAGGAACTCACGCAAGCACTTCAAGAAGCACCGATTGACCTTTTAGAGTGGACGTTAGTGAAGTCTTGACCGATGGATAATGGGTAATCGGTCATGAGTCAGTCGCAACAAACCAAAGACTCACGACTCCTAACCATTACCCATTACCAATTTTTTAATCGTAGGGCGATCTTGACTTAGTTTGATAGAATTAAGAGTTTGCACTACTCAAGATGCTTGCTCCAAGGAGTTGCCCCTATGGCCCGGATGTATTATGACAACGATGCTAACTTAGATTTATTAAGCGGAAAAACCATTGCTATCATCGGCTATGGCTCTCAAGGTCACGCCCACGCCCTCAATCTCAAAGATAGTGGCATGAACGTCATTGTCGGGCTGTATCCGGGTAGTAAGTCGGCTCAAAAAGCGAAAGAAGCTGGTTTAGCGGTTCACACGGTTGCTGACGCTGCCAAAGCGGCTGATTTCATTATGATTTTGCTACCTGATGAGGCACAAAGAACAGTTTATACCGATGAAATTGCGCCTCATTTAACCGAAGGAAAAGTATTAGCCTTTGCCCACGGCTTCAATATTCACTTTGGTCAGGTTGTCCCGCCTGAGAATGTAGATGTGGTGATGGTAGCACCGAAGGGGCCAGGACATTTGGTGCGACGCACTTACGAACAGGGTGAAGGCGTGCCTTGTTTATTTGCAGTGTATCAAGATGCCACTGGACAAGCACGCGATCGCGCGATGGCTTACGCGAAAGGTGTCGGCGGGACTCGTGCCGGAATCTTAGAAACCACTTTCCGGGAAGAAACTGAAACCGATTTATTTGGCGAACAAGTTGTGCTTTGCGGTGGCTTAAGTGCGCTGATTAAAGCGGGTTTTGAAACGCTTGTTGCTGCTGGCTATCAGCCGGAATTGGCTTATTTTGAATGTCTCCATGAAGTCAAACTGATTGTTGACTTGGTTGTGGAAGGCGGTTTAGCCAAAATGCGCGACAGTATCTCTAATACTGCTGAGTATGGCGATTTGACCCGTGGCCCTCGGATTGTTACCGACCAAACCCGCACTGAGATGCGGAAAATTCTTCAAGAAATTCAATCGGGTCAATTTGCTCGTGAATTTGTATTAGAAAATCAATCTGGAAAAGCCGGATTTACAGCGATGCGGCGTCAGGAAGCCGAACATCCTATTGAGGACGTTGGCAAAGATTTACGGGCAATGTTTAGCTGGTTGAAGAAAGTTTAAGCAGTTAGACCGGAAAATAACCCTGAATGAAAACCCGCTTTCTTTAAAGAAAGCGGGTTTTTAAGTTTTTGCAATACTAATTTATTCTTTTGATGCTTTAATTCAGCTTCTCCCCAAGGATTGCACCAGTAACCGGAAAGTATTGCTGCTTAGCGAGTATGTGTAAAGCTTTATAGGAGAAAAAATCGGCTCACCGACAACTTTCATTTTTCTTTATAAATGCGCTCTGACGCCCTGTCATCGGTAATGGATAATGGGAATAAACATCTCCCCTAACCCATTACCCATTGACTATTTGATTCCTTTTTCCTCTTGTTCAATGGCTTTTTCGGTTCGCTCGTAAACATTCCTCGGTTTCTTAGTGGGAAATAATCCCAGTAAAGAATTATTCAAAGCGGTTCGGGTGTTGAAACTAGCTGTACTTAAGGGTTTGGGCAGAACGCGATCGCCAAAACCAATAAACATCAAAGCTAAAATAATCACCAATGGCGTAACTGTCTTTTTATCCATAATCGTATGAAAAGTTTTCTAAGGTACTTTCTTCTATTGTTCCCTCAAAAACCGGAAAATTTAAACAGTCAAAAGGGAGTTTATCTGTTTTGGGCGGCTGTCTTGTCTTTACTCGCGCCTTTCTATTTATTACCCCCCTTATCAGCAGCATCGGAACGAGAAAATATCCTGAAGAATCCCCAGCCGCAAGGAGACGAGGATTTTATCAGTGGTGTCAGGGCAAGTGTCAGGAAAAGCTTACAAACCTCCCGTACAGAGAAAGCAGCCATAACGAAACAAGTTGTTAAACCAGATCCCGTCACAATTGATAATCGATCCGAGACATCTGACAGGCAAAGCGCTAGCGAATTCAACGCAGACAAACTGCTGCAACTAGGAATTCGACAGCATCAAACGGGACAATTTCAAGAAGCCTTAAAGTCTTTGCAAAGGTCACTCAACCTCTACCAAGAAATCGGTTCGCGCACGGGTGAAGCAAATGTTCTGTTGAATATTGGCGAAACCTACTTCACTTTAGGGCAATATTTGCGATCGCTTGCATTCTACTACCAGACCTTAGACATTCTGCAAGCCATTGGCGATCAACCGGGTGCGGCTAAGGTATTGGATAATTTGGGCAATGCTTACTTCTATCTGGGGGATGAAAAACAAGCGAAAGATTTTCGCGATTCAGCGCAAAAGCTGAGACAAGAAATCGGCAACCCAAAACGAGAAGCAGCTTTTTTAGGCAATGTGGGAATCGCTCACGAATCAGAGGGAGAATATCCAGAAGCGATCGCACTTTACCAAGAACAGCTAGCGGCGGCAAGAGAAAGCCGCAATCCCAACGCAGTGCTGGATTCTCTCAATAACCTGGCAGAAGCTTATCGCACCTTGGGACAATATCCCCAAGCGATTGACTTTTATCAGCAGCAGTTGCTAATTGCTCAGAAAAGCGGCAACGCCACGGAAGAAGGTTATTTTCTCAACAGCATTGCGGATGCTTTCGAGGCGCAGGGGCAATATCCAGAAGCGATTGAAGTCAGAAGACAACAAGTTGCGATCGCTCAAAAAAGTGGTGACGCCGCTTTGCAACTCATCGCCCTGAATAATTTGGCAAAAGCTTACCAAAATGGGGGGCAATTTGAGCAAGCGATCGCACTGTATCAAGAACCGCTGGCGGCGGCAAGGAAAACAGGCGATCGCTTGGCAGAAGGGACGGCGCTGAATAATTTGGCATTTGCGCTTCTAAAATCAGGTAAACCAGAAGAAGCCAAAGAAACCCTACTCAATTCAGTTAAAACTTGGGACGCGATCCGCGCCAACTTAGGCAGCACCAATCGCTATTTGGACGCGCAAACAACGACTTATCAGCGCTTACAACAAGTTTTAATTGCTCAAAAACAGCCGATTGCCGCCTTAGAAATGGCTGAACAAGGGCGGATCAGGTCGATTGTCGATTTACTGCGGCTGCGGTTATCTACCGAACCCGTGGGATCGGGTTTAAAACCCGCACCGAAGAAACTGACTTTTCCCACGATTGAAGAAATTAAAAAAATCGCCAAACAAGAAAACGCCACACTCGTTGAATATTCGATTATTCCCGATGAAGGACTTTATGTTTGGGTGATTCCGCCTAGTGGGGAAGTGATGTTTCGGCGCATCGAACTCGGTGCCCAAAACACAATTTTTCCCGTCTCTTCCATCGAAAATGTAATTGCCAAGATTCCTGAATCTCTAGGATTACAAGCGCCTGCCAATTCTCCGAAACCCACAGCGGCAGAAGCAGCGACAACAGGTAATGCAACTTCCTCATCGGCAAAAGCGCCAATCATTCAGCCAAAACCGTTGCTGCAACTGCATCAACTATTAATTAAACCAATTGCCGATTTATTGCCAGAAGATCCAAACGCCCGTGTTATCTTCATTCCGCAAAAAGAAATGTTTCGGATTCCGTTTGCGGCTTTAGTGGATGTTTATGGCAACTACCTGATTGATAAACATACCATCTTGACAGCACCGGCAATTCAGGTACTTGCTTTAACCAAAGAGCAACGAGGAAAAACTTCTGGGGGCAATCGTCTGGTGGTCGGAAATCCCGTGATGCCGAGAATTGCACCAGCACTGGGACAGGCACCAAAAGCGTTACCGCCGCTAGCAAATGCAGAACAGCAAGCCTTAGAAATCGCTGATTTTCTCAAGACAAAATCTTTGCTAATTGGCAACCAGGCGACAAAGGCGGCGGTTTTGGAACAGATGCGGAAAGCTAAAAGCGTCCATCTCGGAACTTATGCAATTCTGGATGATGTGAAGCGTCAAGGTGTCCCCGGTGCGATCGCACTTGCTCCCGGTGGTTCAGATAATGGTTTACTTACTTCTGCGGAAATTCTGGAATCTTTCGCGCAACCCAAAGGGCAACACCTGCGTCCTGAATTAGTCGTTTTCACTGCTGTTGAAACCGGCAAGGGTAAAACAACTGGCGATGGGGTAATTGGTTTGTCTACTTCTCTAATGGCAGCAGGTGTTCCGACTGCGATCGTGCCTTTGTGGTCTGCGCCAGATGCTCCCATGGGTGCGTTAATGAGTGAATTTTACAAGCAGTTGAAGCAGAACGACGATAAAGCCAAAGCCTTGCGCCAAGCCATGCTCAAAATCAAGCAACAAAATCCCAATCCTAAAGACTGGGCAGGATTCACGTTAATTGGAGAACCCAGATAATGCGACAAACTTGCCCCACTCTTAATACTGTTAATACTGCCTAGCAGGGTGGTTTCATTTATTAAAAGAAAATTCTGTAACGTTGATTTTGGTTAGCGGTAGGGGCTTTTTGATTACCATGCCTCTACAAAATTTCGCAATGTTCGATATTTTCTTTGATTGCATGAAACCACTCTGCGATATTTCTAGGCTTCCTTATCTTTGAGCTGGAAGGTTTTCCGAAACACCCACTGCATGAAGCCAGGAAACATACTATAAGAGGCTTCCGATAAATTAGCGGAACCGACTAAAACCTCAGCTCGCTGATGCTTCACCGCCTCCCAAATTGCCTTTGCTACATCCTCCGGCTTCTCCACCACTGGGGTACTCAGCACCTGATTGAGCTGATCTCGACGCGCTTGGGCATCTTCTACATTCTTACCGCCAAAGATTGCCCGTTCCATCAAACTACTCTTGATTAAATTCGGGTAAATCCCACAAACATGAATACCTTTGGGTGCAAGTTCCGAGTGCAGCGCTTCGGTTAATCCAGTTACCGCAAACTTGCTGGTATTGTAAGGCACAAGATAAGGAACGGGGACTTTGCCGCCGATGGAACTCAGATTTACAATCGTGCCCTGTTTTCGCTCCAGAAAATGAGGTAATAGGGCGTGAATCGTATGAATATATCCCCAAAGGTTGAGGTCTATTGTCTGATGCCAATCGTCTAGGGAGAAAGAATCTGCTGGCCCTGATATATAGAGACCTGCATTATTGATCAGCACATCGATAGTGCCATATTCTTCCAGCGCCTTCTGAACCAGGGTTTTTACCTGCTCCGGGTCTCTGACATCCGTAGGAACGGCTAGAGCTTTTCGACCAAGCGATCGCACTTCCTGTGCCGCTGCTTCCAAGCGGTCAGCCTGACGTGCCGCCATTACCAGGTCATATCCTTTCTGGGCAAACAAGAGAGCCGTTGCTTTGCCGATGCCCTGAGAAGCACCCGTAATTAGTACCGTGGAAGCCATAAAGTCCGTTTAAATAATATTGCTTTACTCTCTCAGTTTGTTCAAGAAAAACGGGGAAATCCTCTAGCTTTTGTCAGAGTTTTTGATAAAAATAGCTAAAATTCTGCTCCTCTAAATTTCGCTTAACTAGGTGATATAGGTTACTTTTGCCAAAACCCCTTACATCTTCCTTGAGAATTAAATGCACATTGGAACTATAGGCAGAGCGCGGTGCCCAATTGGATAGCTAGGATGAATGCGTAATCAATTTGTTAAGGAATGTAAACCATGCAAAGCCCTACTGATTTACCAACTGTTACTACCGCCTACAATGGCAAAGACCGCAATGCCTTTCTGTTTGGCTGGAATCCCCAAGCTGAGCTATGGAACGGACGCTTGGCGATGATCGGCTTTTTGGCTTACCTACTTTGGGATCTAGCAGGCTACAGCGTCGTTCGGGACGTGCTGCACCTGGTTGCCTATACCCGCTAATCTCTATAACCGCTAATGATTGACTTGCGAGACTCGTCTGGCGGGCAGTTGTAGATAAAGACTTCATCTGCCAGCCGGACGGTCAAGCATTCGATGAGGTTGCGAGTGATGTGCAATCAGGGGCAGCGGCAAAACGTCTATGGTTCGGATCGCAGCACCAGCAATCCTTTACAATAGTTATATTATTTTTACAGTATTTAACAAAAAGGAAGCGCTATCTCATCCAGACTACCGAGCATCAACACAGTTTTCTTCCCAGAGACAGTTTTCTTCCCTGAGTGACTTGCACTCGATCGATATTTTTTAAAGGATGAGTATCGTGGAAACCAAGCGCGATCGCGGGTTCTTGAAGGATAGGATAGCGATCGCGATTCTCTCCTAAATTTTTGCTCGAAAGGAAAGCTCCAAATTTACACAAGTATGATCCAGCTCGAACACGCACCTCCGCAACAAGCGAAACTTCCAAAAATAGAAAGAAGTGAAAATCCAATTATTGGACTTTTAATTGCTTTTACTATTATTGGCATCTGGGCAAGCAGTCTAGTTTTCTTAATTTCCCTTGACTGGTCGCAAATTCCTACGGTGTGGAGAATCCCCGCCATTATTTGGCAAATGTTTCTTTATACAGGATTATTCATTACCGCTCATGATGCAATGCATGGAGTGGTATTTCCTGAAAACCGTAAGATTAATAACTTGATAGGTTCATTCGTATTATTGTTATATGGCTTCTTTTCTTTTAACGAGTTATTGAAAAAGCATGGGGTACATCACCAGCACCCAGCAAGCGAAGTCGATCCAGATTTTCATAACAGTCAGCATAAAAACTTTTTTGCCTGGTACTTTCACTTTATGAAAGGTTATTGGAGCTGGAAACGCTTGTTCGCTTTAATGGCTTTCTATAACCTGATTGCTTTCACCCTGCCGATCCCAGAATTGAATTTGACTTTGTTTTGGGTGATTCCTTCAATTTTGAGTTCGGTACAATTATTCTTTTTCGGCACCTTCCTACCTCATCGAGAGCCACAAGAGGGTTATAAAGATCCTCATCGCGCCAAAACTAATGCTCTGCCCGTTTTCTGGTCATTTATCACCTGTTATCATTTTGGCTACCACGAGGAACATCACGAATATCCGCATCTTCCTTGGTGGCAACTACCAGAAGCTTACAAAATGAATCAAACAGCTTCTACTTAGTAAATTACCGTTTTTACTGCCAAATGCCATTTTAAGCAGAAAAAAGGGGCGTATTAGCTACGCCCCTTTTTTGTTATTTCTTAATCGGTAATTTTTTAGGTGGCGGGAGGCTGTCTTTCTTTTTCTCTTCCAATTTTTGTTCTTCTAACTTCTTTTCTTCCAATTTTTGCGTCGCAAGAGTTTTATTCTCCAACGCTAAAGTGTTTTTTGGATCGAGTTTTAAAACTTCATCAAAGACAGCGATCGCTTCTTCTAACCGATCTAACAACAAGAGGGCGACGCCTCGACCAGCAAGACTATTCGCATCATTGGGCGTAATGCGAATCGCCTGGGCGTAAGCAGCGATCGCTTCTTCATACCGTTCCAAAGCGACTAACACGACGCCTCGGTTGTACCAAGCCTGAGATAATTCAGGATTGAAGCTAATCGCGCGATCGCTAGAGGCGAGGGCTTCGGGGTTTCTTCCCAAATGCCATAGCACCACCGTTCGGTTCGCCCAGATATCGGCAAGCAGCGATTGATTTAAGTTCGGATCGCTACTTTTAATCGCTTGATCGTAAGCGGCGAGTGCCTTGGGATAGTCTTTTACTGTCCGAAGTATCCTGCCTTTGTTAAACCAAGCTTGGGCATAGTTAGGATTAAGGGTGGTAGCGCGATCGCTCGAAACGATCGCTTCCGAGTATCTTCCCAAAAACCACAGGGTAACGCTGCGGTTGTTCCAAGCTTCCGGGTAATCAGGGTTAAGACCGATGGCGCGATCGTGAGAGGCTAATGCTTCTTCGTATTTGCCTTGTCCAGATAAAGCATTCCCCCGCTGATCCCAGGCTAATGATGGACTCGCCTCACCCCACCTCCCATCTCCTTGCAATGCTTTATCGCAGGCGGCGGCGGCGTCTTCGTACTTGCTGACTTTGTTTAGCGTCGCGCACTGGTTCGCCAAAGCCACAGAGTAAGTGGGACTCAATTTAACCGCCATTTCCTGAGAGGGGAGTGCTTGGGCGTACTTACCCACCAGTGACAGCAAAACGCCATGTTCAGTCCAAGCGGTGGCGTCTGTGGGATTCAGCGCCAAAGCTTGATCGTAAGAAGCGATCGCTTCTTGGTACTGACTTAATTTTTTCAGCGCCACGCCTCGGTTGTACCAGGCGATGGCTGGAGTCAGTGCGCCCCAATCAGCATCACTTTTCAGCGCCAAATCGCAAGCAGCGATCGCTTGCGAATATTGCCCAGACGCAGACAGTGCAGCGCATCGATCCGCTAAAGCTAAAGAATAATCCGATTGAATTTCTAAGGCTTGATCGAAAGAAGCGATCGCTTCGGCGTTCTGTCCCAGCTTCCTTTGCGCTAATCCTTTGTTATACCAAGCGACGAGCGGCGTATTGTTCTCCCAATTTCCATCGCCTCTGAGTGCTTTGTCGCAAGACGCGATCGCGTCTTCATATTTGCCTAAGTTGGCGAGGGCGATGCACCGATCCGCCAAAGCCAGAGAATAGTCGGGTTTGAGGCGGATAGCCTTATCAGCGGAAACCAGGGCTTCGGTGTATTTTGCTTGTCCTAGCAGCCCATCCACTCGGTCAGTCCAGATTTTCGGCTTTTTGGGATCGAGAGCGATCGCTTGGTCGCAAGCGGCGACGGCTTCTGCATATTTCTTCTCATCCCCCAATAAGTCACACAAACTCGCCCAATAATCAATGTCTTTCAACTCCAGCGGTGGCTGCGGCGTTGGCTGAGCCAATAAAGCCTTGGAGCCGTAAAAATTAACACTTACACAATAAAAACTTAACAGAAATAAACTAAAAGTAAAAAATCTTTTGTTCGCCTTTTTCCCTTTGCGGGACGGTTGCCCTAGCAATGCGATCCGCTTCTTCAAATTACCGTAATCTGCCATAGGAAGAGCTTAATTTTAGACCTCAAGAATAGCATAATTACTACGAATTCTTTTCTTGCCTAAATTAATATTTTGCTGCTCAAATGTAAAGTAAAATAAACTCTTGGCTACTGAAAAAACTTTGGAAGAGAGCGACAGCTTAAGAAGTCTGCAAGAAATGTCCGGATTTTTATAAAAAACACCTGAATATACTCTGTCAACACCCTCATTGATGAGCAGAATTCTACAGATTTTTACCTTAACAATTATGCAGCGTAATTTTTTAATGAGTCTAAGTGCTAGCCCAATGCTTAGATTTGCAATTTTCTGGCTCGGAATCTTTCCACTACTATCAATAGCTGCTTACGCTCAAGTCCCGCCCTCTGGAACCTTCACCGCCACACGAACTTGTGTAGCACCACGAGCAATTAACGGGATAAATCCGGGTAATATTCAAGTCTCAAAGGGTCAGCGTTATCAAGCAGTCGGCTTCAATTCTCCGAAGCGAAAGTTTATTCAGATCGCCGTTCCTGGTGCTAAGCCAGAACGTCGCTGGGTTAGTGCTGATTGTGGTAATTTTTCCCCCGCAACAGATCCGATTTCTTCCTCCGATAGCCCCGTAACCCAGCCATTGGCATCAGTATTACCCTTTTTTGATAATGTTAATAATCCAGAACTTCATGGCTTTCCGCGCAATCAAACAGCGGATATCACACCGCCATTACCCCAACTCAGTGCTTTTGACCAAGCGGTATTGAGAACCTGTGGACCAATTGGCAGCAAAGTTACAGCAAGTGATTTTAAAAAATTGATGTCAGAAAATCGAGAGGTACTGCGAGAAATTCAACAAGCGGTAGGCGGTAAACTGCGTGCTGTCCGCAGCACAGAAGCAGAATTTCTCGACGATCTAACAGTTGCTTGGTCTGGAAGGGGTGGCTTTGAACATATTTTTTGCGGTGAACTCGAAGGACCAACGAAGATTGGCGGAATGCACTTTTTCGGCAGATATGGGCAGCTGCAAGAACAAGGGATTGGTGGGAGACTTTCTAATAATTTGCAGAAAGAAGAGGTGGTTCCTGGGTTAGTTTATACGCTGGGAATCCTCATCCAGAAAGATGGTCAAAGTTGGAAGGATGATATCAAAGGCTATGCTCTCGTCAGCGATGCCAAAGAAATATTATTAGATGCAACGAAAGCATTGAAAGCTCAGGGAAATGCTCAGGGAGCTTGCCTTTTAACAGTGCAAGATAATGAGACAAAAAAATCTTATCAAGCTGTTTTTGTCAAGAGTCAGGATGCGATCGTTACTTTTTATCCGGATGCCACGCCTAGGGGAAAAGCTTGCAGAAGATAGTTACTCAAATCTTGCACTCAGCCCTCAGAAGGGAATTCTAGGCGATCGCATTCTCATACCAATTCACTATTTTGATGTCACATTTGCGATCCCCCAACCCCCTTAAAAAGGCTACCGTGTACACACATCTTTGGTTAAGTGGCAAAACGTGATTTATCCCCCTAAATCCCCCTTTTTAAGGTAGGGAGAATTCGTTGTCGAGGGAAAAAAGGATAGCCATCAAGTTCATAAGATAGTGCCTAATGCCAATTCAGGAGAGAAATTGGGAATGGGTGCAGCGAAGGAAGAGGCTGGCACACTTGATGGCACGACATCGCCTGTTGAAATTCAACTAACTCACCGCCTGTGGAGAAGAGGGCGGATGAGATATAAGCAGAGAAAGGAGTTGCACCAGGTCATGGGCGCACAAACGAATGGCAGTGGGCGTTGCAGAATAGAAGTATGAATTGAGGTTGTTCTTGATGCAATGTCCTGAGTGTGGTTCCACTCATATCCGTAAGAATGGGAAAAAGCGAGGTAAACAGAATCA